>JAIEKC010000207.1:0-6173 GCA_029064505.1 Acetatifactor sp. | reverse complement strand
AGGCGCTCTGCGGTAACCCTTAAATTCTCCCGGCAGGCTTTGATACGCTTCCTCCAGCTGCTTCCCGATCTGTGCATAGGTCTCTTCCGTCACCCACATACAGAAATCCGGCCCCCAGTCATGGTCCCTGGAAGCGGCGTCATCATAGCCAAAGCAGTCCGATCCCCTGCCCGCCAGTCCCACAGCGATCCGGTCAAGATACTGCGGGAATTTCTCCTGAAGCATTGGCTTCCCATAAGTCTCATAATATTCTCTTGCAATGGCAAGCCCCTTGCCTGCCGCCTTCTCACAGGCTTCCACATGCTCCTTCAATCTGTAATACGCTCCATTTCTGCCCACGCCTGTTTCCACCAGTTCCATAGCCTGACGATAATAATCACCGGCCCTTTCGTATTCTTCCCTTGCATAATGACAGGCTCCCAGCGCCGCCAGCGCCGCGCCGTAATGACTGTCTTTTACACCGATCTTTTGAAAAGTCTCCATAGATGAAACAGCGTAACCCTCCGCCTCCTTCGTCTTCCCTAACTGTACACAGGTGGAAGCCAGATTGGCATAAGTCACGCCGGTCTCATAAAAAGCTTCTTTTGATCTCACAATTTCCAATGCCCTCAGCTGGCATTCCTCCGCCTCCGCATACCGCTGCATTTCCTGATACAGAAGGCTCATATTATTCTGCAGGCCTGCCACAAAAATATGATCCTTCTCCAGCTGCGCATCATAAATCTCCTGAACCTTCTGATAAGTCTCCAGAGACTCCTGCAGCTTTCCCCCTGCTCTGTATGCGTTCGCCGCATTCAGCAGTGTGGTGGCATAGGGAACCGTACCCGCCAGCCCCATGCGCTCCGCCTGCGCGATCGCCTGCCCGGCCATCTGAAAAGAATTTTCTGCCTGTCCTGCCTCCCGGTAATAGCCCACCAGCTCATTGAGCAACTGCAGCAGACTGTTGTCGTCCTGTTCCTGCACAGCCTGCACAACAGCGTCCCGCATCAACTTCTCCGCTTCTTCTCCTTTGTTTTCCTCAAAGTAAATATCCACCTGATCCAATACACTCTGAATGTCCATATGCCACCTCTTCCCGGAGTCAACACATCCGAATCAAATATTTGTTATACACAGAATCATCCAGTACTCTATCCAATTCCCATCATTTGACAGTATTTGAGACTTTCCCGTATCTTATCCGTGCCGCTGACCTCGATCAGCCTGCTCTTATCCTTTAAGCCGAACTCCTCCGTCAGCGTCTCTATCTCCTTCCAATCAATGCTTCCCTGCCCCAGCGCCAGATGCTCATCATATTTCAGGTGCGTATCATTGATATGGAAATGTCTGATATAAGGCGCCAGTACACGAAACCACTCCCGCGGCTCATCCGTAGCCAGCCTCATATGGGCAATATCCAGACAGATGCCGAATCTGCTCGCATCCCTCAGCAAAGCAGCCACTTCCGCCAGTTCATCCGGAGACTGATCAAACATATTTTCCAGATAAATTTCACAGCTGCTGTGGGAAAGCAATTGTGTGATCACTTCCCTCATGGATTCCAGCCAGTTATTCCTGTACTTATGGTTATTCAGAAAATCAGGAGAAAAATTCGTGTGAAAGACCACTCCCCTGCACCCCAATTCATCCGCGATCTCCACGGACTGCCGCATTCTGTAAATACTGTTCTTCCGAATACCGCTGTCCCAGCTGAAAGGCAGGACATCGTAAAAGGCGCCATGCAGGGTATCCACTCCCCGAGGACGTCCCAGACTGTTATAATTCCGGATCCGTTCCTTTATTCCTGCACTGTCGTCCAGCAATTCCGGTGCAAAAAAATCATTGTACTCAAACGCCAGACCATATTTGTCCGCCAACTCCAGATAATCGTCCATATGTTCCCAGGAAGGTATAATTTCAAGCATATCCACACTCCTCGTCTGCCTTACAGGCATCATGATTTCCTTCTGCCAGCCTCCATGCTGATCATTACATATTGTATCGCTCCATATCAGAATAAAACGGCATGTTTCATCTTATGACTCAGATTTATCACCATCCGGAAGAAATTCTCCTCCTCCCGACCTGCCGGAAAAGTCCTCACACACCTTCCTGCACATCCATCTGGTGAAAGAGCTGCAGCGTATCCTTCTTCTGCTCCAGAGCCTCCTTGAACAGCTTCAGAATATCCTTATCCAACTTACCCTCTTCGGCCATATCACCGAGGATGTTTAACGCCTTGCCCTCTTCCATGGCCTTCTTGTAAGGCCTGTCAGCGCTGGTCAGTGCCTCAAACACGTCCACGATAGTCAATATCCGCGACTCATAGGAAATCTCTTCCCCTTTCAATCCTCTGGGATATCCGCTGCCGTCCAGCATCTCATGATGAGCGCCCGCCCATTGGATCAAATGAGGATATCGCTTCCCGAAATTCATTTTTTTCAAATACTTTTCCGTATACTTTACATGGGACCGGATGATGTCCCTCTCCGCCCTTGTCAGATTTCCCGCAGAAATCTCCAGACACTCCGCCTCGTACAGACTCAGGAAACTGATCTGTGTGCCGCTGGTACTGGTGTAAGTCCTCTGCGCCAGCTTCTTTACATAGTCTATATCCTCCTGAGACAGCTTGGACTTACGGTTCAGCTCTTCCACCCTGACTCTGGCATCCAACAGCTCATTCTTCCTTTCGATCCACTCATTCCTGGAAATCCTGCCCTCCAGATAATCGATGTGATACAGCGCGGATAAATGATCAAAATGCTCTAATACAAGAGGGAGCTTATTGCCCAATCGGGTCGTCTTATCGATGACTTCATTGGGAATGACCAGCTTTCCGATATCATGCATCAACGCTGCCATCAACAGTTCGGACCGGGCGGAAGGCTCAAAATATTTCTCCACCGATCCCTTTTCGTGCTGCTCATTTATATAGTCCACCAGAAGCTGAACATACAGATACACATTTCTGGAATGATAAAAATTATACGGAATACGGGTATCAATGGCATCGGTAAAAACCTGTGTGATGGAGATCATCAACTGCTCGATCTCCTGCACGAACTGCATATTGGATACCGATACCGCCGCCTGGGAGCCCAGGGACTGCAGTACCTTCTCATACTCTTCTTTAAACGGGATCACCCGATTTCCGGTGTCCATGGCATTGATCAGCTGCACCACCCCCACCAGTCCCTCTTCATGGTTCACCAGAGGAAAAACCAACATGGACTGTGTCCGGTATCCGGTCAGCTTATCATACTCCCTGGGCCCGCTGAAATCGAACTCCTGACAATGATATGCATCTTCAATATTCAAAAGTTTCCTGTGAAGCGCCGCATATGCGCACACGTTTTTCTCGTCCATAGGTACGGGAGGAAATTTCTTCACCTCCTGCCCTTTCTGGTTGATCCCGAGAGATTTTGTTTTCATAATGCAGAAATTCAATTTCTCCTGCTCATACAGATATAGCGTACCCCCGTCACAGTTTGTGATCTCCATGGCACAATCTATGATCTTAGCCAGAAGCTCATCATAATTCCTCTCTGACGTAAGCTGTATTCCCATTTCAAGAATCTTTTCCGCCTGTCCCTGTTCCATGCATATACCTCCCGTTTATTTCAACGACATGCCCCCCAATGCAAAACGCTCTGTCTTACAGAGCACAAATTCATTTCTTTTCAACCTGCACGGTTTCCTTCCTGTCTATCATCCGATAGACAGACACTTTATCCTGACGTCCTTTCAGACTCTGTTCTCCTATGGGCTCCGCCGGATAGTGCTCCTTAACCTGTTCATACACCTCACCGCTGATCAGAATTTCACCGCCCTTTGCCAGACTCTCCAGTCTCTCCGCAATATTGACGGTATCACCGATCGCCGTGTAATCCATCCGGTATTGACATCCGATATTTCCCACAACAGCCTTACCACAGTGAACACCGACCCCGCAGGCAATCTCCCTGCCATGGATTTCCCTCAGTTCCCGGTTCACCGCTTTCATGGATTCTATAATGTCAAATGCCGTCTGCACCGCCTTGTCACAATATCCCTCCACGTCTATGGGCGCATTATAAATTGCCATTACCGCGTCACCGATAAACTTATCCAGTGTCCCGCCGTTTTTGAAAATAGCGTTGGTCACATTGCCCAGATAATGATTCAGAATATCCACTACCTCCTCGGCAGTCATTCCTTCGGAAAGAGAAGTAAACCCCCTGATATCCACAAAAAGTACTGCAATATCACGGCTTCTTCCCCCCAGTTCGATCCGATAATTGTTCTGTCGGCTCAGCTCATCCACCACTTGGGGCGCCATATATGTCCGGAAGACGCTCAATATCTGATGTTTCCTGATCCGTTCCGACGCGTAACCCATAAGGATCTTTGCCGCCAGCAACACTACCGTTATCAACAGCAGCAGAAAGCATCTCCAATAGATCCCCCTCTGATACATCAGCCGGGATGTCAGAGGCGCCGCAAGGAGAACGGCCACACAACCGGCTACGCCGATACTGAATCTTCCATACAGCAGAAGAAGCATGCAGACGATCGTGACCAGCACATTGATCAGCACACTATACCACATGGAAAGCTCCGTGAAAGTCCGCCCGTCCAGCAGCGCATTCACATGATTCGCCTGTACTTCCACTCCGTTCATGACCGTACTTCTGGCCGCCGGTACCATATACTGGTCCATCATCGCCGCCGAGTAGGCCCCCACCAGCACAATACTGCCCTTAAATACCTTTGGGTCGCATCTGCCCGCCACCAGATCGGCATAGGAATATATCTCATACATTCCCGGCTCCGCAGTATAATCAAAGCCGTAGCTGCCATTACTGCTCAGCTGCGGCTCCATCGGTTCCAGACCCTGCGACTCCATATAACAGCGATATATCTCATAAGCAAAATTATATTCCGTCTCTCCACCGGAAGAACCCGTGAGCAGGGACCGGCGGACATAATTGTCCTGATCCTGGATCACATTGGTAAAACCCTGCCTGCTGACTTCCTGCAGTGCGGCAAAGGGTCTTTCAATCTCTCTTATGTATGAGGTGTTCATCTGCAGGCCTTCCGAATCGGTCTGCTCCAGCCTCTTGTCATAGACAAGATAGGATGCCATCACCACATGATCCATTTGACCCGCCTGTTCCACCAACGCCAGATCGCCCGCCGAATCGCGTTCTCCGAAATAGTTGATATCAAAGGCGATCACCGCGGGAGCATACTCCGGATCAAAAAATTGTAATAAATCTGCCGCCTGCTGTCTGGACCAATCTGCAAAAGGACCCATCTCCTGTAAAGATGCCTCATCGATACCGATGATCTTAATACGGTTGTCCACAGGCTGCTCTCTTATAAACATGCTGTCCGCAAACCAATACTGCATTTTGAGAAAAGGCGACAGCACAGTAACAAGTCCCGCCAGCAGTGCTGTAAAGCAGACTGCCAGCGGTTTTTTCAATCGGTTATCTCTGATCGCTTTCATAGATCAGTCTCTCCAGGATGCCTTGAGGGATTCCGCCTTTAAAACAGAGTCTCTATCCAAATCCCATTCCGTGTCTTCCGGGAACCGCTTCCATCCCAGAAAGGCTGAATTTCCGCTCACAGAGAGCGTCGGTTCTTTCAAAAGGCTTCCCTTTTCCACACTGTTACAGTAATAGCAGTGCTGTTCCTCCGAACGGCAGATCACAGGGAAATAATACACTGCCCCGTCATTTGTCGTTTGGCTCCACAGAGGATAGAGACACATATCGGCCTTCACAGCCATAGTGCCAAAATCCCACTCCGTACCATCTTCCAGACACCAGCCCTCAAAGGTATATCCACTCTTTACAGGATCCTCCGGTTTCGTCAGCATGTCGCCCACTGTGGCCTGTGCACTGTTGTATGCGGGAGAAGCCTTCACTAATGTGGAATAACGCGCGCCATCCGCATCCGCTGCTTCCAGTATTTCCGGTATATAATAAATCACTGTGCATTCCGTTCCTGTCGCAGGGTTAGCCTGTGCATAATCTATGATTGTATATTTCTGCCAGAAATTCTGCTTATCACAAATCTCCCAGGATCCGTTTCCCTGATCACCGTCGTTGTCGCCGGGTTTGCCTTCGTTTCCGGTGTTTCCACTGTCGCCGGGCTTTCCTTCATCTCCGGTATTCCCACTGTCGCCGGGCTTTCCTTCACTTCCGGTA
>JAIEKC010000206.1:0-1737 GCA_029064505.1 Acetatifactor sp. | reverse complement strand
ATATTGAAGATATTCTTCAATATCCATGCGTTTGATATCATCCAATATGGAAAGCGGATACTCCGTTATTTCCATTTTATTACATACCGGATTATTCTCATGCAGATATTCAAAAAACAAACGAATATCGTAAGCATAAGCAAGCCTGGTCCGCGATGAAGTATATTCTTCCATACCGCGGAAAAATATTTTACAGAATCCGGGAAGTGTCTCCAGAACGGCACGCATTTTTAATATATTCTGCTTGTTTTGTTCATCATGATAGTTATTTGCGTTCATTACTGCCAAGATACTCCACCCAACCTTTCATATTTCCGGTTCTCACAGCGGTAAACATGCGCTCCTTCACACCGGGATTTTCCAGATTTAACTGCCGCAGCAGATTTTTCACATATTCCCGTTTAGTATACCCGTCTGCAGGGCAGGGACTTTTGACAACGGGGACATCGTACTTATTCACAAAACCGATTACATCCGCCTCATTCATATACATCAATGGCCTGATGACAGACAGATCCATGCGGTCAAGGTAAGTGACCGGAGCAAAAGTATGAAAACGTCCCTCATAGATCAGAGACATCAGCATGGTCTCCACCACGTCATCCTTGTGATGTGCATAGGCGACTTTATTGCAGCCTGCTTCCCTGACAGCCTGATTCAAAGCTCCCTTTCGCATTTTTGCACAGAGAGAACAGGGATTATCCTCCTTGCGGTCCTCAAATATAATTTTGGCAATATCCGTTTTGACGATCGTATATTCTACTCCCAGGGTACTGCACAGTTCCCGGATCCGATCCAGATTCAGATTGTCAAAACCAAGATCCACTGTAACTGCATGGATCTCGAAATGTTCGGGGTAAAAGCGTTTCAGATCATTCATTGCATACAGAAGCGTAAGGCTGTCCTTACCGCCTGATATCCCGATGGCAATCCTGTCTCCGGTCTGAATCATATGATAATCGTCCACCGCCCTGCGGACATAACTTAATACTTGTTGAAGTTTCATCATTCCTCCTGTCAAAGTATTGTTATATAGGCAGTCTGTCCGAATTGCCGGTTTTATCCAATACTTTTGAATGCGCAACTGCCCGACAGAATTGTACTCCAGCAATACGCATCTTACATTATAAACGATTCTTTATGGAAATCAAAGGGGTTAGACATTATATTTTGATTTTATATGGACATACTGTTACTGTTCACATCATCATCGCGTAGTGTTCTCAGGCATGGTAAGATCAAAGTTTGTGCATGGTATGCAGGGCACCCGTTGAAACCGATGTGCCTGCAATTCTGAGTATGTTTGAAAAATGCTTTTCCCGGGGCGTACGTCACACTTTATGGGATCCAAGACCCAATTTCGGAAGAAGTAGTGGGGCTGCGTCCGCCAAATTGGGGCGCGGCAGGCCACAAAGTGGGGGCGTACAGACTGAGGGAATGAATTTTCAGACACGCTCCGGGGGATTCGCAGAATTTTCGTGCAGATGCTGTGAATGGAACAAACCGAAACAATATATCATACAAGAGTCGAACACAGGAGAAACTTAATATGTTTCCGGGTTGGCTCAGAACAGTCAAAAAGGAGATTATGATTATGGCAGTGGATTTTTCCAAAAGTATTACAAAAGACAATCTGATGAGGGCGTTTGCAGGAGAAAGTCAGGCGAGAAACCGGTATACCTTTGCGGCATCTCAGGCAAAGAAGAACGGATTGTACGTGATCAGCACTGTTTTTGC
>JAIEKC010000205.1:0-6794 GCA_029064505.1 Acetatifactor sp. | reverse complement strand
AGTAATCATCCGCCTCCTCGATCACATCAAAAATAGTGGTGGGGAGTATCATTGCAGAGGGGGAATTATCCACCAGTATGACGATATTTCCCTCCAGCACCTGTGCCGCCGCCGCATCCGGTCTCTCCGTATATTTAAACTTCGGAAAAGGATTGTACCATTTTTTCTTGTAAAGACATTCCGCCAGGGACTCCTGATTCATGGTCAGTGCATCCACCCTGAGCTCATTGATCTTGCGCCTGACCGCTTCCAGGAACTGATGATCCACTCTCTTGTCCATATAGCATAGCACAATATCCGTGTGCGAGCTTTCCCCGGCGGTCAGCATTTCCATACAGAGATCCGTGCTGCGGATCCGGCGGCGGATCAGGGCGGTATTGAACACCACAGTCTCCACAAAGCCGTCCTTGGAACCTCTCAGCACCTTGTCTTTCTCCGGTTCCTCCACGCCTCTGGCCGGATACGTGCGGGAGTCGATCAGCAGCGCCTTGCTGTAGCCGTCGATCAGCAGAATGAACATACCTGACAGCAGGGAGTTGATCATGGTATCAAACCGGTCATCGATCTCCACTTCCACATAAGGAGTAAACTGCTTGGAGATCCCATGCATGTCCTGAGGCATTTTATCCGGTGTCAGATCCATAAAATACTGCAGAAGTTTCTGTACCAGATCGTCTTTACAGAAACCGTCCACCAGATACATGCAGGCTTCCTTCCCTCCAATGCGGATGACCCGGTAAATAATATCAAAATTGCGGTCCGCGCCCAGCACACGATTCATATATTCCATATCCTGTGCCAAAGTTCCGCTTATCTTTTTTTTCGTTTCCTCACTCAAAATAAAAACTCCCCTTCCGGAAATAGATTTACTTTTCATTATATCCCAAAGAGAAGTTTTTATCCTGTTTATACAAATTATGTAACTGCTCAGAACCAACCCCGAAAACACTGTGCGCTTCTCCGGTATTTGGCTTACGCGCATATGAAAACCGTTCTCGCAGGCACGCCCCCGGCTCACTTCCCGCGAAAAGGAACGCGGATCTACCCTATGCCGCTTCCGGTGGTACTTCCAAATCCGCCATTGCGGATTCCTTCCGCATCATCATCCACCGTGATACCATATTCCAAAAAAATCCCCTGAACGATTCCTGTTCCCTGCTCCACGGTGAGAGTCTTTTCCTCATTGGAATCGTTGGTGAGCTTCACAAAAATATGCCCCTCGTTGTCGGAGTGAAAGTAATCGCTGTCAATGATCCCTACCGTATTATTCATCTGCAATCGGAACTTAAAGCCTAATCCGCTTCTGGGGTAGAGCTTCAGCACCCAGTTCTCCTCCATCTTCACCCGGATGCCTGTCGGGATCCGGATCGTGGAGGCCGGCGGCAGCGTAAAGGCAAAAGGTGCGAAAAAATCATATCCCGCACTGCCCCTTGTGGCTCTCCGCGGCAATTTCAGATCATCATACATCCGCCGTATATCCGCTTCCGCATATTGGGGAAAATCTTCTTTCACCGCCTCCACAAACAAGTCTTCACTTACCTTAAAAAACTGCGCCACTCTCTTCACGTTCCCGCTCTCCCGTATGTATGAAACTTTCTCCACATAATAATGTTCCCCGGCATGCCCTTCTTTCACCGAGCCCTAATCACAGCACCCTCCGATATTGTCCGGTCTCTCGGTCACCTTATAGTCTGACGCATAATCGCCACAATATAACACCGGAATTGTGACATCCTCCTGTGCCAGGGTCTTCCGCACGTCAATGACTCTCTGATTTGAACTGCCCTTCCAGAGCAGCTTTGCGTCCTCTTTATCCTCCATAAATTCCCCGTCAACCAGCACATCCACGTACTTCATCAGGGAATGATCACATATATTTTCCCACACATCACCGGTATAGAGCCAGATGGTCTTTTCAGGATATCTCTCCTTTATCTCCGCCATCAGTCCCCTGACCGGCATCCCATTGGCGGGATGCAGCGGATCGCCGCCGGAGAAAGTGATACCCGATATATAAGTCTTATCCAGCTGTTCAAAGATTTCCTGTTTCGCAGCCTCGTCGAACAGCAGGCCCCCGTTGGGATCCCAGGTAATGGGGTTATGACATCCCTTACAGCAATGATTACAGCCCGCCACCCAGAGTACCACCCGGAGGCCGTCGCCGTTCAGCATGTCATCCTTCGTTATATTATGATACCTCACATTGATTTCCTTTCCGCAATTTCCGCCATCTTGGCATCATTCAATCTGGTATCCCCGTGCACCCGGGAATAGGACAGATAACCGTTCATACGGTCAATCTTTGTCAGATTGCGGCTTCCGCACTTTGGACACACATCCATTTCCAGCTCCTGATGCCCGCAATCGTCACAATAGGCCAGAGAAAGATTGACTCCCTCATAAAATCCCATATCCATAGCGCGGTGGATCAATGTTTTCACCGCCGTGATATTATAATCAATCGGATATTTTACGTACTGGATCTTACCTCCGTTACAGAGATCCCAGAAACGGTCTTCCTTGTCCTGCTTCTCAATGGGGGTGATATCCTCGCTCACATGACAGTGGAAACTGTTGCTTACATACTCTCTGTCGGAAACACCCTCCACAATACCGTACTTATTCCGGAATTGTGTTACCTGTACCCCACAGAGATTCTCCGCGGGAGTCCCGTAGATGGCATAGAGATTTCCATCCTCCTCCTTGAACTCATTTACCCTGGCATTGATATACTCCATTACCTCCAGCGCGAACGCACCGTCCTCCACCAGAGACTTTCCGTTGTACAGCTCCTGCAGCTCATTCAGCGCCGTGATGCCGAAGCTTGCGGTAGCGGATTTCAAGAGCGGCTTGATCTTGTCATGGAGCCCCAGATTTCCGCCCAGAAAACCGCCTTCACAGTATGCCAGAGGATTGGTGGATGCCCGCATCTCTCCAAGGTATGCGTAGGTGCGGATATGAAGCTGACGGATCAGATTCAGGTAATAGTCCAACACCTCATAGAAATCCCGGCTTTCCTTTCTCGCTTTTGCCAGGATCATGGGCAGATGCAGGGATACCGCACCGATATTGAACCGGCCCACAAACACAGGCTTGTCCTGATCATCGGCAGGATGCATGCCGCCCCTCTCGTACCAGGGCGAAAGAAACGCCCGGCAGCCCATAGGGGAAATGATCCGGCCATACTTCTTATACATACTTGCCACATAGCCTTTTCCCGTCAGGCTCAGCCAATCGGGATACATGGTCTTTGACGAGCACTCCACACCGGCCTCAAATACATCCTCAAGAGGCTTTCCCGGTCCGTGAAGATTCTCATCATACAGGAAGACGATCTTCGGAAAGAGCACAGGCTTCTTGCAATCCTTCTTTCCCTGTCCCTTTTTCCTCACATTCAGCATGGTGATGGTGGCAAGCTTGGCAAATCTCCCTGTTCCGGTGCCCGCTGTCACGGTGATGAAAGGATAATCGCCGCGGCTGCTCCCCACGGTGTTAAATTTATATTCCCAGCCCTGGAATCCCTGTTCATATTCCCTGACCACGTCCTCATAAGCTTCCTGCTCCGCACGCTGATCGTCAATACCCAGTCGCCGGTATTTTTCCACATATCTCTGATAGGACTTCTCCGCATAAGGCTCCAGGATCAGATCCACGCTGGGCACGGTAAAGCCGCCGTACTGCTGGCTTGCCGCACTGAGAACGATATCGCCGATGACGTCAAAGGCCACGTCAAGGGACTTGGGTTCATTGTACCATACATTTCCCATCTCAAATCCGCCGCTCAGCACGTTCTGCACATCAAAGAGACAGCAGTTCATGGTATCCCTTCTGGCAGACATGTCATGAACATAGATATAGCCGTCCCTGCACGCCTGGATCTCCTCAATGGTCAGGAAAAATTTCTGGTACAGCTCCTTGTTCAGCTGGTTAAAGATCAGGCTTCTCTTGGTCGCCACCAGAGCGGAGTCCGTGTTGGCATTTTCCTTGTCTCCGATATACATGATGGACTGGCTCTTCTTATAGACATCGTCCAGCATGCGCACAAAATCCTGCTTGTAATTGCGGTAATCGCGGTAACTCTTTGCCACAACAGGTTTAACCTGCTCCAATGCGCTTTCCACAATGTTATGCATTACGGGAATAGGGATCTGATCCGCGTCCATCTCATTTACCTTATCGATGACGTACTGACAAATATGGCGCTCCTCATCTTCGGTAAACTTCGTCAGCGCTCTGTAGGCGCTCTTTCCTACCGCGCTGATCACCTTCTGGACATTAAAAGCTTCTGTGCTGCCATCCTTTTTGACCACATAGACTGTCTTCTCAGGCTGAAACTCTTCTCCATAGTCTGCATTTTCCGTTAATTCCTGATCAAAATTACTGCTCATCTGCTCCATTCCCTTCCGAAAAATTCACTGTTTCTATCCCTCCGTCCAGGCCGCCGTCCGGGGCTCTGACGAGATATAAGCAACGAAAAAGCGCAATATTTGGGGCTCTATTACAATTTGCTCCTATATATTGTGCCCATTACAATACAGTATAAGAAAATTTCCTCTGCTTGTCAATTCGGTATCTTCATAAAAATAAACAAAAAAGGCATCTGATTTTTAGATACCTTTCCCATTGATCAAGCCATCCGTAATTTTCATCGTATCCACGATATCCGACAGCCACTGACTGTACTGCTCTCTGACTGCGGCCGGGCTGACGATCACCGCTTCCCGTCCGATCCCTGCCAGCCATCCGAAAAACTGGCCGCTCACCGCCACTCTCACCCGGACCCGGAAAATCCGGTCCGTCATGGGACGGATGTCGGCATCCCTGCCGAACCTGTCCATCACCACTCCCACCAGTCTGTTGGGGAACTGTAATGTCACACTCTCTTCATCTCCGCTGTACATGCCGAAAGTCTGATTCGTATAGGACGCGGGATCGACCTTGGAGAACTGTTCCATGCCTTCCCGCTCCTGGTCCAATACCACCGTCTTTCCCATCTTATCCACACGAAAATGCTTCATGACCTTATCCGTGCTGTCAAAAGCCGCCAGATAATAATTGTCCTCCCGCCAGATCAATGCCCACGGACTTACCGTCCTCTCCGCATTGGCTCTGGGGACCAGCTGCTTCCTCAGATTCCAGTCCAGATACAGAAAATATATCTGCCTGTTTTCCTGAATAGCCCTATGTATATTATCCACATTATAGTAGATGCTTTCATTTTCCGTCTTGATACGGCCAGCCACAAACACCTGTCTCTGAAGCTTTCCCGCATCGTATTTTCCGGCCATCTGCTCCAGCTTCCTGATCAGACTCCGGGATTTCCGGGTAGTGATGAACCGGGACGACTGTACCGCGTCCACCAGCAGTTTCAACTCTGCCAGCTCAAACTCCCTGCCGGCCATATAATAACCGCCGCCAAGTCTGCTGTGAACCTGTATGATATCGTACCCGAACTCACAGAGCTTATTGATATCATCATAGATGCTCTTCCGTTCCGAATGGATTCCATTGGCATCCAGATAGGCAATGATCTCAGCGGTACTGACAGGATGATTCTCATCTGTCTTCTCCGATAGAAGTTTTATGATATACAAGAGTTTTAATTTTTGCCCTGCTGATTTCGCCATATTTCAAAACCCCCAGATCATATCATCACAATATCATATACCATATGCAGATCGTTTATCTCATGATCGGGCTTCCACGGCGTATTGTTCTCCCTGCCTTCCGGACGGTACCAGCAGGTAGGAATGCCCATCTGCACACCGCCTCTGATATCGCTGGTAAGGGAATCACCCACGATCAATATTTTCGACTTGTCTTTCTCCGGAATCCGCTCCAGACAATGATCGAAGAATTTCTTCCCGGGTTTCGGAGATCCGATCTCCTCGGAGACAAAGATTCCATCCACAACCTCTTCCAACCCTGAAATCTTCAGTTTGTTGCGGGCTACGGCAGAGATGCCATTGGTGATCACATATTGTCTGACCTTTCCCTGAAATGACCTGACGATCGAAAGCCCGTCGTCTCTGAACAAAAACACACTGCCCAGAGCCTCCTCATACTCTCTGTGGAGTTCTTCCACATTAACGCCCTCAATGCCGTATTCTTTAAAGAGCGTGCTGAAACGACCGGTGAGCAATTCTTCCCTGGTCACCTCTCCCAGTTCCAAACGCTTCCAGTAATCGTCATTGATCCGGGAATAGCGTGCAATCTGTTCTTCCGTGATCTCCCGCCCTATGGTTCGAAAACACTTTTTCAGGGCATACCTCTGAGAATAAGGAAAATCCAGAAGCGTGTCGTCCATATCCCATAATATGGTGGTAAATAAACTTTCCATTCCTTAAGCCCTGTTTGTACCTTCCGCGGTTTCCGTCTCAGACGCCGCTCCGGTATTCTTTTTCTTAGCCATTGTTATTCCTATCGTGATGGCAACCCCTGACACAACGCCGATCACAAGAAACTGTACCACATAAGTCAAAAAAACATTTACAAAATTTACCATAATAACGCATCTCCTCTTATATATTTATATTCCTCCATTCGGAGCCTATGGGTCTCCGGAACGTGCCTGAAGATCATTCCTCCGAACAATTACATTGACTTCCCGCGCGGGGATTCCTTTTTCTTCCTATTTAGTATACCAATCCCGGTATTTTCCGTCAAGTGATGTTCTTGATATCACCCTGACCATTCCCCGGTCTCCATAAAAGTCTCCGCCTGCCGGTAAGCCTTATCAATTATCGCCTTGTCATAGCCCATTAATTCCAAAAGCCGAATGGCATTTCTGGTAG
>JAIEKC010000204.1:0-1957 GCA_029064505.1 Acetatifactor sp. | reverse complement strand
GTCCTACACTTTCCGGGGCTTTGAAGCTCTTCCGGAGGACCCGGCGAATCCCGATCCGGATAAGTTTTACGGCTTTGTTTTTCAGGACAGTGATTTCTCCAAGTGGATCGAAGCGGTGGGATATTCTCTGGCGGGTCATCCCGACCCGGAGCTGGAGCGGACGGCGGACGAAGCCATAGACATTGTCTGCGCGGCCCAGGCCGAGAACGGATATTTGGATACCTATTACATTATCAACGGAATGGACAGGATCTTTACCAATCTGCGGGATCATCATGAGCTGTATTGTTTCGGTCATCTGGCGGAGGGAGCGGTTTCCTACTATCAGGCCACGGGTAAGGACAGGCTGTTGAAGGCGGCGGAGCGGTACGCGGATTTCATCGCGGAGAAATTCGGACCGGAGGACGGGAAGTGCAGGGGTTATCCCGGACATGAGATTGCGGAGATGGCACTGGCAAGGCTTTATGAGGCGACGGGAGAACGGAAGTATCTGGAACTGAGCCGTTTCTTTCTGGAGATGCGGGGCACCAGGCCCTATTATTTCGATGTGGAAGAGAAGGAGCGGGCGGAACAGGAAGGGAAGCCGTATCAGCAGCCGGGCGGAGAGCTCCGTTTTCAATACCACCAGGCACATCTGCCCGTTCGGCAGCAGACGGAAGCGGTGGGGCATGCGGTGAGGGCGGTATATCTGTACAGCGGCATGGCGGATGTGGCGCGGCTGACGCAGGATGAGGCAATGTACGAGGCCTGCAGAAGGCTCTGGGACAGTATTGTAAGGGAGAAATTGTATATCACCGGCGGTATAGGCGGTACTCATCTGGGAGAAGCATTCTCCTATCCCTATGATCTGCCCAACGACACGGCGTATTCGGAGACCTGCGCCGCTATAGGGCTTGCCTTTTTTGCGCGGCGTATGCTGGAGATCCGGGCGGATAACCGCTATGGGGATGTGATGGAGCAGGCTCTCTACAATACGGTGCTGGCGGGTATGGCATTGGACGGCAAAAGCTTTTTCTATGTGAATCCCCTGGAGGTATTGCCTGAGGCATGTGAGAAGGATGAGCGCAAACGCCATGTGAAGAGCGTGCGGCAGAAATGGTTCGGCTGTGCCTGCTGTCCGCCCAATATTGCAAGGATCGTAAGCTCTGTCGGAGCCTATGCCTATACCGGCAATGCGACAACCCTTTATACGCATCTGTATGTGGGAAGTGAACTCAGCTTTCCGTTAAATGGCCGTACCATGGATATGCGGGTGGAGACCGGATTTCCCTGGGACGGGGAGGTGAAGATCACGCTGCATGGCGGGAACGGAGTGCGGCCGGCAGGCGGCACAGGCGGAACTCTGGCTTTCCGCATTCCCGGCTGGTGCAGAGCGGCCCGGGCTGAGGTGAGAAGAGGGCAGTGTACCCTGAGCGACTGGAGTATGGAGAACGGCGAGATCGTATCCACGGGCAAGCGGCTCTCTCTGGGAGAGACGGACTGGAAGGCTGTGGCAAAAGGGACGGCAGGCGGTTTTCACGGAAAGGAAGAGAAGGAAGCTGCGGAGGCGATAAACCGTTTCACGGAGGCAGCGGAGAATATAGAGGGAAGACTGCGGGACGGCTATCTCTATTTAAGCGGAGAGTGGCAGGACGGGGATGAGATCTATCTGTCCTTTCCCATGGAGCCACGGTGTGTCCGGGCCAACACAAAGGTCAGGGAGGATATCGGAAAAGTCGCATTTCTGCGGGGGCCCATCTGCTACTGCATGGAGGAAGCGGATAACGGTAAGGAGCTGCAGCTTTTGAGGGCGGATACCGGAAGACTGCGGGAGATCAAAACAGAATGTTCTCATGAACTGGGACAGGAAATGTGTGTGCTGAAGGTGCCCGGATACAGACAGGAGCCATCGGGGGAGGACGAGGGACTTTACACGGAGTTTTCACCCATGGAGGAGAGAGAGGCAACGCTCACCTTT
>JAIEKC010000203.1:0-8307 GCA_029064505.1 Acetatifactor sp. | reverse complement strand
CATCACTGGCAACCGGGCAAAGGAGGACGTCATGCAATACGGATATTTTGACAATGTGCGCAGAGAATATGTGATCGAGAGGGTGGATCTGCCGACATCCTGGACCAATTATCTTGGCGTGGAAGACATGGCGGCCGTAGTCAACCATACGGCGGGGGGCTATGTTTTTTACAAGAGTCCCGAGTATCACAGGATCAGCCGTTTTCGAGGCAACAGCGTTCCGATGGATCGCCCGGGTTACTACATTTATATCAGGGACAATGCAGACGGGGATTACTGCAGTATCTCCTGGCAGCCGGTGGCGAAATCGTTTGCGGAGGCGGCATATCGCTGCCGTCACGGTATGTCCTATACGGTCTATGAATGCCGTTACAGGGGGCTGAAAGCGTCGCAGATCATGTTTATCCCGCGGGGGGAGAATGTGCTGTTGTGGGATGTACGGATCAGAAATACGGAGAACCGGACGCGGGACATCAGTCTGTTTTCGTATCTGGAGTTTTCTTTTCATTCCATTAATATTGACAATCAGAATTTTCAGATGAGCCTTTACTGCGCGGGCAGTTCTTATGAGGACGGCATCATAGAGGAAGATCTGTTTTATGAGCCGGGCGGTTATCAGTATTTTACGGCGAACTTTGAGCCGGACGGTTTTGACTGTGTGCGGGATACTTTTCTGGGACTCTATCACACGGAAAGTGATCCGGCAGCGGTGGCCCGGGATGGTGTTTGCGGCGGAAGGGGTCACAGCGTATTTGATCAACAAGTCATCGCCCACGCCGCTGGTCATGTTTTATGTGATGCGTCACCAGTTTCCCTATGGCATGATGATCACGGCCAGCCACAACCCGGCGATCTATAACGGCATTAAAGTATTTACGGCCGGAGGGCGTGACGCGGATGAGACGCAGACGCGGGATATAGAACGGTATCTGCAGGAGATCCGGGGGCCGGTTACGGAGATGGAGTACAATAAGGCCAGGGAACGGGGGCTGATCCAGGAAATCTATCCGCTCAACGAATATCTGGACAATATCATGGATGCGGTGGATATGGAGGCGATCAGAGAGAGCAGCCTGCGCGTGGCGCTGGATCCCATGTACGGTGTCAGTGAAACGTCGCTGCGTGTGATTCTGCAGACTGCCAGATGTGAGGTGGCAACGATCCATGACCGCCATGACACGTTGTTCGGAGGGCATCTTCCCTCCCCGTCTGCGGCGACACTGCGTTCCCTGCAGAATTATGTGATGGACGGTCATTATGACATCGGCATTGCCACGGACGGCGACGCGGACAGGATCGGGATCATCGATGACACAGGGTGTTTTCTGCATCCCAATGAGGAGAATAAGGTTTGAAAGTTTCTTTCAAATATTGATCAGTATGCGTGCCGGAGCACGCAAGGAGGTAAAGAAATGATCGTACGCAGAATTACAGCCGGGGAGAGACGGCGTGCGGAGGAAATATTTTCCATCGCTTTTGAGACTCCCTGGCAGGAGGAAGCGTACCTGACGGAGAAATATGCGGCGTTTTTAGACGATAATGAGACGATGACCAGCTGCCTGTCCATCCTGCCGTTTTCTGTCTGCTTTGACGGGGAAACGGTAAAGATGGCAGGGAGCGGAGGGGTGTCGTCTCTTCCGCATTATCGGAGGACCGGCGGGGTACGCGGATGTTTTGAGAAAATGCTTCCGGATCTGTACCGGGAGGGATATATGCTGTCCATGCTTTATCCCTTTTCAAAAAACTATTACCGCAAGTTCGGATACGAGGTATGGGCCAGGGGTGCACGATATGAGCTGGCTCTGTCCCATATCCCCAAGCTGCCCCGGGAGGGATGGACCCTGCTGGCGGACAGCTCCAACCGGGAAAAGTGTCTGGAAGATATCCGACTGCTGACAAAGGATTGGGAGCGGCGCTACAATGGTATGGTGGAGCTGACCGGGCGGGAATATGCTTTTGTGACGGAGGCGGATCCATATCGAAAGCAGGAGTTTGTCTATATTCACTATAATGCTCAGGGCGCGCCGGCGGGTTATATGGTATGCCGCAAGGAGAAGAACCGGCAGGAACAGCGTCGGGTGTGTTCCCGATTTCTATTCCGGAACAGAGAGGGTCTTCAGGGCCTGCTCACACTGGCAAAATCCATGCAGGCGGATCACAGAAGCATTTTGTTTACACTGCCGTCTTCCATCCGTCCGGATCCGCTGATCGATGAGTGGTCTCTGGGAGCTTTCAGGCGCAGCGACGCAAGCCTTGGGATGGTGCGCATTGTGAATGTGGGAGCGGCGCTTCAGGCGGCGCGTTACCGTGGAAGCGGCAGGCTGTCTCTGGAAGTATCGGATGGACAGATCCCGGAGAATAATGGCGTATTCACCGTGTGCTTTGAAGAGGGAAAGGCGGTGTCCGTTGTCAGAGATTCTGTGGAAAAGGCGGCGATCTGTATGGAAATTTCGGAATTTAGCAGATTCCTGATGGGGGCGGCGGATGTATCCGCGCTGGCCTACAGCCGCAGGGTATCTGGCTGTTCTCAGGAAGATATGGGGCGGCTGGGGCAGATATTTTATGAAAAACCTTGTTTTTTGACGGAGTACTTTTGATAAATGCGAGCCGTTTTCCATTCCCCGAAGTTAATTATTGCAATGTGTCCTTGGGTCATATTGTCCCAGGGCCACATTGCCCCAAGGCCACATTTCTATGCAATTGTACGAGACATACGGGCACTAAAATGAGTTTTTGACTCATTTTGTGTGCTGTCAGTATCAGTTCAGTGACCTGTCTGACCTTTTACGTACCGTGAAAAACATCGTGAAAACATACCTATATTTGTCTTGCATTTCTTCGCTTTATTTATTAAAATAATTTTATTGGGCTCTGCCCTGTAAATAATTATCTGGATATGGAGTTGAGGAAAATGAAGAACGAAAGAGTAAAACATTTGGGACGCAGGATAAACGCATTGATGGCCTGTCTGCTGGTTGTCAGTATGCTGTTTGTTGTTTCGCTGTGCATTGTCATGTTCTACGATCTTGCCCTGGGGCTGTTGGAGGAACAGTGCGTTAATGCGGCTAATATACTGGCATATGAGCTGGACGGTTACGAAGGTCCGGAAGACAGAAATGAAATGCTGGATGAACTGAAGGATAAGACAGATTGCGAATTTACTATTTTTGAATGGGATGAAAGAGCTTACACTACCATTCAGCAGAACGGAGAGAGGGTGGTAGGTACGAAGCTTTCCGGTGAACTGGCTTCCATTGTGTTGGACCAGGGGAAGGATTATGTGGGAAGAGCAGAGATCCTGGGGGTGGAACATATCTGCTCTTATATGCCCACAAGGGATGAGAACGGACAGATCAACGGATTGATCTTTGCCGGTATTTCCATGAAAACGGCGGTGGGACAGATCAATGATACGGTAAAAATGGCGTGTGTTGTAGGTACCATTGCGGTGATCCTGAGTATTCTGATCATGTCCTTTTATATCGTGCGTTCCGTTTCCCGGCCGCTTGCGAAGCTCACCGGTCTGGCGCAGAAGATGGAGCGAGGGGAACTGGGACTGAAGGAAAACAGGGATTTAAAGATCGATATCCGTTCCAATGATGAGATCGGATGCCTGACACGAATCTTTCAAAGTATGATGGGCAATCTGAGAGGATACATCGGAGAGATCTCAGATGTGCTGGAGGCAATCTCGAACGGGAATCTGTCAGCGGAGACAACACAGCAATATGTGGGAGACTTTGTGTCCATCAAAGAGTCCCTGAATGAGATCCTCAGTAAACTGAACGGCACCATGTCCCAGATCATGGAGAGCACCGACCATGTTTCCAGCGGCGCGGACCAGATGGCGGTAGGCGCCCAGTCCCTGAGTCAGGGTTCTGTGGAACAGGCAAGTACGGTGGAAGGTCTGGAAATGAATGTGCGTGAAATATCACAGCGGATCTCACAGTCTGCGGAAAACGCGCAGCAGGCCAGTCAGGTCGTTGAAACCGTAGGCAGCCAGATATTGGAGAGCAATCAGAAGATGCAGGAAATGATCGATGCGATGCAGGATATCAATGACAGCTCCGCCGAGATCAGCAAGATCATCAAGACCATTGAAAATATTTCGTCTCAGACCAATATTCTTGCCCTGAATGCGGCTGTGGAGGCGGCAAGAGCAGGAGAATCAGGCAAGGGCTTTGCAGTGGTGGCGGAGGAAGTGCGTGAACTGGCCGGCCAAAGCGCGGAGGCATCCAAAACCACTACGGAACTTATCGAGAGTTCCATCCAGAAAGTGAAACACGGATCCATGATCGCCGGTGAAATGGCTGCCCGGCTGGAAGAGGTCGTGGCGGGCGCCAACAGGGTTATGGCGACGACCAATCAGATCGCGGAGGATTCCCGTGCCCAGGCGGCAGCGGTTTCGGACGTACAGGAACAGATCAGCCAGATCTCATCCGTGGTGCAGACGAATTCCGCCATTGCCCAGGAGAGCGCGGCGACCAGCGAGGAGCTCAGTGCAGAGACCAAGCTGTTGAAGAATATGACGGATATGTTCCGTCTGAAATAAACCGGACAGTACCTAGCTGTTCAGAGCGAGGTAAAGGCACAGTGCTTTTGCGCCTGGTTCCGAACAGTTACCCGATGTAAAAAATTGGACTACTTTCCCTTCCGAAAGCATAGAATGCAGAAACAGGCAGGAAATGTCCTCATGTTGTTCACCGGTCCTGACAATAGAAAGTCTGATTTCCATTGTATGACCGAAATGCGTATTTTCCGCAGCAGGAGAACGACATGACAGGCATATTGTTTCATTTGGGGCGTCAGCTCTGTGAAAGGATGAAACTGCTACTGCAATCAAGCTTCGGGAGGGATTTTTCGTGTTTGAACAATGCGACATACAGGAAACCTTACAAAATTTGAAAAGCGATCTGAAACAGGGACTAACGGAGAAGGAGGCCGCTGTCAGACTTGCAAGAGACGGCAGAAATGAAATGCGGGAGGAGAGGAAGAAGACCGTTATCGAATCTTTTATGGAACAGCTGAACGATCCTCTGATTTACGTATTGATCGTGGCGGCGGTGGTTTCCGTGCTGCTGCGGGAGATCAGTGATGCGGTCATCATCGGGGTGGTAGTCTGCATGAATGCCGTGATCGGTATGCTTCAGGAAGGAAAGGCGCGGAAGGCTCTGGAGTCCCTGAAGAAGCTGACAAGCCCTAAGGCGGTGGTATTGCGGGAGGGAAAGAGGAGGGAGATCCCCGCGGCGGAATTGGTAAGAGGGGACATTGTCTGCCTGGAGGCGGGCTGTCAGGTTCCCGCAGATCTGCGGCTGCTGGCCACGGCGAATTTAAAGGTGGAGGAATCCGCCCTTACCGGGGAGTCTCTTCCGGTGGAGAAGGATGCTGCCTTCGTGGGACGGAGGGGAGAGCACCTGTCTCTGGGAGACCGGTACAATATGGCTTATATGTCCACCATAGTGACTTACGGAAGAGGAGAAGGGATCGTCACAGCCGTGGGGATGCAGACGGAGCTGGGACAGATCGCGGAGATGATCACAAATGCAAAGGAAGAGATGACACCTCTGCAGAAACGGCTGGGTGAGCTGGGAAAGGTTCTGAGCTTTCTCTCCCTGATGCTCTGCGCCGCTCTTTTCGGACTGGCGGTACTGCAGCACCGCAATGTGGGAGAGATGCTGATCACTGCGATTTCCCTGGCGGTGGCTGCAGTGCCGGAGGGTCTGCCCGCGGTGGTGACGATCTGCCTCGCTCTCAGTGTGACCAAGATGGTAAAGGTAAACACCATTGTGCGGCGGCTGCCTTCCGTGGAGACGCTGGGAGCCGTCAGTGTGGTCTGTTCCGATAAGACGGGAACATTGACCCAGAACCGTATGACTGTGGAGAAGGTGGCGATCGGCGGGAAAACCATGGATGTATCTCAGGTGTCGCCTGCCGCATTCCCGGAGTTTTTCCAGGGGATGGTTCTATGCAATGACGCTTCGCTGGGGCAGGGAGCGGGAATGGGAGATCCCACGGAGCTGGCGCTTTTGGACATGGCTTCCAGGGCGGGGCTGGAAAAGGAGGAGCTGGAGCGGCAGATGCCAAGGATCGGGGAGCTTGCCTTTGATTCCGACCGGAAGATGATGACCACATTACATAGAATTGTCCGTTCTTCCGGAGGAGAACTGCGGGCGGCGGGATACGAACCTTACCGGAATATCAGCTTTACCAAGGGAGCGCCCGACGAAGTATGGAAGAGATGTGCGGAGATCTGGACTTCAAGGGGGATTGTAAGCATGGGGGAGCAGCACATCAGGCAGCTTCAGTCAGCGGTCAGTGAAATGTCGGGGGAGGCTCTGCGCACACTGGCAATCGCCATGCGGCGGAACGCAAAAGAGGCAAAAGAAGAGGGTCTGGTGCTTCTGGGGCTGGTGGGAATGCGTGATCCCGCCAGACCGGAGGCGGCAGGCGCGGTGGCAGACTTTAAGGAAGCCGGGGTCATCACGGTGATGATCACCGGGGATCATGTGGACACTGCCTTCGCCATCGGCAGACAGCTTGGGATCGTGGAGAGCAGGAATCAGTGTATGACGGGGGAGGAGCTGTCCCGGATCCCGGATGAGGATTTGATCGAACGGCTGCAGAATACCAGAGTTTTCGCCAGAGTTTCCCCGGCCCAGAAAGTACGTATTGTGGATGGATTCCAAAAGAGGGGGGAGATCGTGGCCATGACCGGAGACGGGGTCAATGACGCTCCTTCGTTAAAGGCGGCGGATATCGGTATTGCCATGGGAATGAACGGTACGGATGTGGCGAGACAGGCGGCGGACATGATCCTTACGGATGATAATTTCGCCACCATCCGGAGAGCCATAGAGGAGGGCAGAGGGGTCTATGAAAATATCCGCAAATCGGTTATCTTTTTATTGTCCTCCAATCTGGGGGAGATCATCACTATGTTTGTGGCTGTGCTCTGCGGACTGGCATCACCTTTAAAGTCCAGTCATATACTGTGGATCAACCTGATCACGGATTCTCTCCCGGCACTGGCACTGGGAGTGGATAAGAATGACGGGAAGAGTTTGATGCGGCAGCAGCCCAGAAAGGCGCAGGAGAGTCTCTTTGCCAGAGGCGGTCTTGCCTGCACCTGTTTCTACGGCGTGCTGATCGGCGCTATCAGCCTTACGGCCTTTCTGATGCTGCCCTGCGCCCTGCTTCGGGCTAATGGTCTGCCGCTGACACCGATGGGGGTCTCTCATCTTCTGGCAAATCCGAATGTGCTTTCCAAAGCCCAGACTTATGCCTTTACGGTGCTGGGAATCTCGCAGCTGTTTCATGCTGTCGGCATGCGGGATACGGGAAGGTCGGTATTCCGCATGAAGCACCTGGAAAACAAACTGATGATAGCGGCCTGTGTGATCGGCTTTGGATTACAGTTTGCGGTGACGGAGATCCCTTTCTTGATCCGGGCCTTCGGTACGGCTCATCTCTCCGGCAGTGAGTGGATGCGGCTCAGTATCCTTGCGGCAGTACCGCTTTTTGCCCACGAGATATTAGCGCTGCATCGTGTGAATTCCTGACAAGATGGAGTACTGGCAGCCACCGCTGCGCCTACGTTTGTGAAGCAGCACTCTCAGAAATATTCTACGTCAAACTATCCAAAAACCATGAAAAATATTCGTAGAAGGCCTTTGTGAATAAGGTTTCCTCTTTGGGCAAAGGCCTTCGGGATGTTCAGATCTGCAGATTGTATGGTGGATATTCTTTGTTTTCAGGAAGCGGATCGCTCCAGGCAGTTCCGGGCTTCTTCCGGAGCCAGAGAGAATCTTTTTTCCAATTTTCCCAGAATTTTCTCTGTGGAGAAGCCTTCTTCCATATAGTCTGCGATCAAAGCATTAATGACTTCCTGCCGAATTTCCTGCCGGACTTTCTGCTGGATTTCCTGTATGCGTTTTTCTA
Organism: Acetatifactor sp.; assembly: GCA_029064505.1. Taxonomy (GTDB): domain Bacteria; phylum Bacillota; class Clostridia; order Lachnospirales; family Lachnospiraceae; genus Acetatifactor. Next base: position 369 of record JAIEKC010000203.1, on the reverse strand, counting down.
CAGCCTTTGGAAGGTATTCCTCTACAGCCTTTGGAAGGTATTCCTCTACAGCCTTTGGAAGGCGTTCCTCCACAGCCTTTGGAAGGCGTTCTTCTATACCCGCCGCGATGCCTGCTTCCAATTCGTCTTTAAATAATTCCCTCAGTGCTTCACACATTTTGCTTTTTTCCTCTCTGAATATTTTACGGTTCGCCCGGATGATCATATCCATAGCGGACTTGTATAAAACATTATTCTGATGTCTGCGATACTCTTTAAGCAGTCTGTCCACTGTCTCACCCTGCTTCAGATTGTCGGTAAGCCCCTTTAACCATAGATTGTTTTTCGATGAAAGCCGGGATGTACAGATGATCTGCATCGGATAGATCT
>JAIEKC010000202.1:0-2875 GCA_029064505.1 Acetatifactor sp. | reverse complement strand
GCTTGTGACGGCGCTGAAATTTAGAAAGCAGGATCTGGTGCGGCTGGCAATGATCCGCGCCAGAGTCGTCTTGCCCACTCCGGGCGGTCCCCAGAAGATCATGGAGGGAATCTGATCCTGTTCCAGCATTCTCCGCAGCAGTTTCCCCTCCCCCAGAAGATGCTTCTGACCAATATAGTCTTCCAAGATCTGGGGACGCATCCGATCCGCAAGAGGCGCGGATGCAGGGGAAAGTGAATTTTCAGTCTGGGTGTCGAAAAGTGACAACTGCTCCATGGGATCCTCCTTGAGGTTGCTCATCTGTAACTGTAGGACCGGACAAACCGGACGGATACACAATTCTGAAAAGGGAGCATTTCAGAATCGATCGCCCCATCCTGTCATGGTGCGGAGGTCGGAGCCCCGTTCGTCTGTTGGGAAAGGATATCCGCGATCTTCTGGATCAGCTCATCCTCTTTTAAGCGGAATTTGATCTCCACCCGTCGGGAGGCGGCCATATCGATCTCGTCCGTACCTGCCACATAGATGGGGCTGCTGTAGGACCGGCCGTTAATGGTCAGTAGCGATTGCAGTTGCTCCACCTTATCCCCGCTGAGACCGTTGGCCGGGTTCAGGATATACCTGGCCACCGAGCTGGCGCGGTCCGAGGACAGATCCATATTGTGCTGATAGCTGCCGTCGGTGTCTGTGTGTCCCTCGATAATGATCTCCGCAATATAGTCCCGGAACTGGTCCTGCAGCAGTACATCCAGGTACATGGGAATGATCTCTGTCAGGGTGTCCTTGCTGGCTTCCGTCAGATTGGCGCTGCCGTACTTGAACAGCACATCCGATGAGAAACTGATGGAACCGTTCTGGGGATCCACCTTCATGCTGGAATTGTTAAATCTGGACTGCAGCTGTCCGATGATATCCGTTCTCACTCCCACGATATCCTGCAGCTGACTGCGGGTGGACTCCAGTTCCCCTCTGGCTTCATCGATCTCCAGATAAGCCGCGGCCAGTTCTTCCTGTGTCAGGGCGGCGGCGTCATATGCCTCCTGGAGTTTTAACAGGGAATCCTCCAGATCGTGTCTGGAAGCCTCGATCTCACTGCGGTAATTGTCCAGATCGATCTTGGCCGCTTCCAACTCTTCCGTGGCCATTTCCAGTTTTTGCTTTGCCGCGTTTAACTCCAGCTGAGTCTGCTCCAGATCGGTTGTCTTTTGCTTATAGATTGCCAGTGTAATGGCGATGATCAGAATAAAGATCAGCAACAGTGCCGCCATCATGTCCGAATAGGACTGCCAGTAGCTGGGTTCCTCAAAAGTTCCTCTTTTCCGATATCTTTTTGTCATTTTTACACCCCTTGTGCGCTTCAGCGCATATTCTTGTTCCGCAGTTTCCCGAACAGTGCTATTGTCAGCGGAGTCATTTCTGACTACTGCACAAATTTATACTCACGGTCTGCAACCTTTGCCGGATGAAATGTATAACGGGTATAATTGTCTCCGCCCTACATGTCATGAGTTTCCGCATAGGTGAACAGCTGATTGCTGATTTCTTCGTTGATGGTGCTGCAGGTGGCGTCGATTCGCTCTGTCTGTTCCCTGAGCTGCTGTGCCATGGTTTCCTGTCGGGCCATGGTATCCTCCAGGGCTTTCTGCAGGGTGCGATTGGCCTCCAGGAGATCTTTGACGGTTTCCGCCATGCTGCGGTAATTGTCCGCATAAGTTTCCTGGGTGCTGCATGCCCTTTGCAGGGTTCGGCCCAATTTGTCAAAATCCGCCCCCAGAGACTGCTCCATCCTGGATACGAAATTCTGTGCCATTCTGTCCAGACTCTCTGCCTGCTCTCTGGCCTCCCCCTTTAGGAGTTCCGTCATCTGTTTCATGGAATTCGCCATATTGGCCTGGTAGACCAGCATGGCCTTTGTGTTGGCGTCCGTGTTATTGACCGTGGGTTCCACACATTCCCGGAAAGTGTCCAGAAACTCCTGCAGCCTGTCATAGGCGTCCGCCATCAGGCTGCGATAGGCAAACTGGAACACCAGGGAAAACAGGATGCCGTACACGGAAGTGTGGAAGGCTACCTTCATGCCGTCCAGCAGCGGTCCCACATTGTCCGAGATGGTATAGATATCATTGCCGTTAAAGGAGCCCAGGCCAATGGACAGGCCGATAAAGGTGCCCAGGATGCCCAGTCCCGTCATGGTCCCGGAGATTGCGGAATTGTAATAATTCATGCCTGCCTGATTCAGCAGATCCTCGTTGAGATAATCTTCAATCTCGCAGCGCCCCATCAGGCCGTGTCTGGTCTGGAAACTGTTCATCTTTTTCTGGTAGCGGGAAAAAGCCTCATCCAGCACCTCGTCCTCAAAGATCTTATGCTTGCTGCGGTAGGTATCCCACAGCTTATGGTTTCCTTCGTCGTATGCCTTACAGATCCTGTCCGACTCGTCAAGCAGCTTATCCGTCATACGGTTCAGTCTGGAAAAGCTGAAAAAGGAGATCAGGAACAGGATACCGATCAGCAGCAGGAATGTCAGATTGATAACCAGGTTGCTGACGGATGTGACCTGCCCGGTGAACACTCCGTTTATGATCAGCACGAAACCCACCACAAACAGATACACAGGTATGAGCAAATAATACATTCTGTTTTTCATTGGTTTTCCTCCGTTTCCTCTCCTTGGAACTGTAATGGGATTTCTCCCGGCCCTGCCATGGAAAGATTCATCCTGTGCCCTTTGCAAAGCGGATCCTTAACAGTTTCTTCCGGAAAGTTTTATTGAAAGCTTTGTTCTTATTCTCCCCATCATGTGAATTTTAGCATATTCCAAATTTACCCACAAGTAATAAGCCAAAATGTTAAGATAAAATAAGAAATTCGGATC
>JAIEKC010000201.1:0-2726 GCA_029064505.1 Acetatifactor sp. | reverse complement strand
TCCGGAGGACTTATACATTTCGGAATCAGACGGATGTGTGTGAATATAAAGGGCTGATCCTGGACCTGTCGGATGCTTCTCTCTTATTCAATGGTCAGAAGCTGGAATTGACGAAGAATGAGTTCAGGATACTGCAGATACTGTTGGAAAATGGCGGGAAACCCGTGTCCAGAGAGGCTATCATGAAGCGGTTGTGGGATAATGACTGTTTTGTGGATGACAACACACTGACGGTGAACATGACCAGACTGCGTAAGAAGATGGAGAGTGTGCAGGCTGCGCAGTACATACACACCAGAAAAGGCCTGGGGTATATGATCGGAGAATGATCTCTGCACAAAATCAGGTGCGAAGAGCTTTCGGGGATCTGCCGGGTCCATATGGAGGTTACAGTGAGATATTGGATTCGCTTTTTCAGAGAAAAAAGAATGACAGTGGCGCTGTACTTTGGCACAGTGTTTCTGTTTCTGGCGGTAGGAGGACTTTATCATATTGAAAACTTCCGCAGGCTACTGTATGCTGCAGTGTTGACACTGGCGCTTTGGGGAACCGCAGGTATCCGGCAGGGAATCGTCTATGTGGTACGCTGCCGGAGACTGGAAGCGGCAATGCGGCACTATGAGCAATCGGGGGAGCTTTGGACGGAAAATCTGAGAGATGGAGCCGACACGATCTGGGAGGAGCTGGTAGTACTTCTGGAAACAGTCAGCTGCATGCAGCAGACCGAGCGGGGGAAAATAGAGGCGAAGGCCGCTGACTGCAATGACTATTATCTGATGTGGACTCATCAGATCAAGACACCCATTTCTGCCATGAGGCTGCTGTTGGAGAACTGTGAGGAGCGGGACAAAAACAGTTTCTTTATAAGGGAAGAGCTGTTTAAGATTGAAGAGTATGTGGATATGGTGCTTACCTTTCAGCGTTTGGAGAGTCTTTCCTCCGATCTGGTGTTGGAGGAATGCAGCCTGTATGATATGCTGAGGCAGACGGTGAAAAGATATTCGGTACTTTTTATCAATAAGGGTCTCAGCCTGGAATTGCAGGAAATGCGCATGAAGGTACTGACGGATGAAAAATGGTTCGGTTTCTGTATCGGACAGATCATTTCCAACAGCGTCAAGTATACAAATCATGGATGTGTCACTATCCGGGCGCAGGAGGAAGAGGATAGTGTCGTTCTCTGTGTGGAGGACACGGGGATCGGTATACGCCCGGAGGATCTGCCCCGCATATTCGAGAGAGGATTTACCGGTTATAATGGTCGTATGGAGGAGAGATCCACCGGAATCGGTCTGTATCTGTGCCGCCGTATTTTTGAACATTTGGGGATTGAAGTACAGGCGGAAAGCGAGGAAGGTAAGGGGACGAAAATGCTTCTGCGCATTCCTGTAAGAGATTCGTTATAAAGCGGTAATATGGAAATTTTTCCGGAAACCATATAAGAAGCTCCGGTTCGCTTTATTGTTGCCGGTGAAATGTGTGTGTAGCTATAAGTAAAATTATAAACAGGCAAACGGGTAAATGTAATATGGAAAAAGTGATTGAAAGTGTTGGATTAACGCTTCATAGCGTGAATGGACAAATGAAAGAAATTCCCCTTGAATTATGGCAGGTTGATATTATTTGCCAAATACTTGGTCTCACAGTAAGAGTTCCTGACTTAGATGATTATGAAATGTCACCAGAAGACAGAGTGATCGAACGGATGGAAATATATAACAATGCAATCAAAGATATGATTTCTCAAAACAGGGAGAAAGAAAAATAATTGTTCAGCAGAAGTCTGAACCGTAACAATTAAGGCAATAATAAAAAGGATTGGGATTGACATTTCTGCAGTTCTGATGTAATATCTCTATTATAATACATAGTTCTTAAAACTACGTGTAATAATATTGATAAACAGATATGAGATATGCTAAACAGCCCGCAGAGGCTGTTTATGGTATTCAGAACGGAGGAAATTATGCAGATCACAATCAGGGAGCCGGGAAGTGCCATCACTCATTTCATAGGTATGATGTTGGCCGTCTTTGCGGCAGTGCCGCTTTTGACAAAGGCCGGAATCACATCCGGCGGGCGCAGTTTTACGGCAATGGCTATATTTATTACAAGCATGATACTGCTCTACGGTGCCAGCGCCATGTATCATTCCGTGAATCTGGCCGGGAAAAGCCTGCGCTTTTTCCAAAAACTGGATCATATGATGATCTTTGTATTGATCGCAGGATCCTATACCCCGGTTTGTCTGGTGGTGCTGGGCGGTGATGTGGGTTATAAGCTTCTGGCGCTTGTCTGGGGGATCGCGCTTGGAGGCATGGCGGTCAAGGCCTGTTGGATCACCTGTCCCAAATGGTTTTCATCCGTCCTTTATATTGCTATGGGCTGGGTCTGTGTCCTTGCCTTCGGACAGCTCCTCCACACACTCTCCACCGCCGCTTTTCTGTGGCTGCTGGCGGGCGGGCTGATCTATACTGCAGGTGGTGTGATCTATGCCCTGAAGCTTCCCGTTTTTAATGCAAGGCACAAGGCGTTCGGATCGCATGAGGTGTTCCATCTGTTTGTGATGGGAGGAAGTATCTGTCATTTCATATTTATGTATCTGTATGTGGCATGAGTGGACCGGCGGCAGGATTAAAAAGGCAGACACAAAAAAAGGAGGCTCACATTCTTTGTTATGTGAGCCTCCTCTTATACTGTCGAATCAGCAGTGACAGTATAAGAGG
>JAIEKC010000200.1:0-1751 GCA_029064505.1 Acetatifactor sp. | reverse complement strand
AAAAACAAGAGTATATTTTTGTAAAAGATATCGTACAAACTATAAAATAAAATAAATGTTTTTATAAAATATGTGGAGAAATGTGGAGATAAAAATTATTATAATACATTCATAAAAGGAGAGCTGCCGATGAAAATACAAAAGGAAACGGAGCATCTTGTTCCGATAAAGAATATTCCATATCGCGAAGGCATCGGGGGAGAGGATCCGGAGATGGACGCATGGATTCCGAAAGGACATGGAGAAGCAATGCCGGTCTGTCTGCTGCTGCATGGAGGGGGATGGACCACCGGGGATAAGGGTGACCGGCGTGAGGTCAATATGGCAGAGAAACTGTGCGGGATGGGTTATGCGGTATTCTCAGCCAATTACCATATGGCACAGTATGAGGAAGGCCCTTATCAGGGGAAAAGGCTGCAGAGTGCCTGGCCCAAATGCGTTGAGGACTGCATGGAAGCGGTGGCGTATATTCGGAGAAACGCGGCGGGGTTCTCCGCCGATCCGGATAAGATCGCGGTGATCGGAAGCTCCGCAGGAGGGCACCTGGCGCTCTGGCTTGCAACGGAGGCATCCTGCAGGATATCCTGTGCCATAGCGCTCTATTCGGTTCCGGATATCCTGAAATGGGGAGGAGAGCTGCTGATGCCGGCTCCTTTTGAAGAATCTCCGGAGGAATGGAGAAAAGCATCCCCGGCGGAGCGGCTGGACAGGCGTCCCTGCCCGATATTACTGATTCACGGTGACCGGGATGAAACGGTAGATTTCAGCCATTCCGTTGACTTCTGTAAAAAGCTGCGGGAAAAGGGGTATGAGGCAGAGATGATCATTGTGGAGGGAGGACGGCATTCTTTTGATTTTTCGGCGCTGTCGGAGAAACAATTTCAAATGACGGAACGGTTTCTGGAGACTCACTTGAGGAAGGAGAAAAGGGAACATGAAGAAAAAAGCAAAGAGGAAATATGATTTCAGGTTCCGAAGTCTGTGGAAGGATATAAAGCGGGACAGGATGCTGCTTTTGATGTTTTTGCCGGGGCTGATCTATTTTATCGTATTCCGGTATCTGCCCATGGGCGGACTGATAATGGCTTTTCAGGATTTTGATATTTTTAACGGCTTTATGAAAAGTCCTTTTGTGGGGTTGAAACATTTCAGGACGTTGTTCAGTACACCCCAATTTTCCCGTATTTTCTTAAATACGATCCTCATCAGTCTGTACAGCATCCTGTTCAGTTTTCCGTTTCCCATTCTGTTTGCGCTGCTGCTGAATGAGATGAAATGGACTAAGATGAAGAAGTTGACGCAGACGGTCAGTTACCTGCCGCATTTTATATCCGTGGTGGTAGTGGCGGGGATGGTGGTGGATCTGCTGTCTCCGGGACACGGTGCGATCGCCCGGCTGATCGGCGTTGTGACGGGGAAGGAAGCGCCTTACCTTCTGGCGGATCCGGATTATTTCAGAACGGTATATATTGTGACCACTATCTGGCAGACAATGGGCTGGAATGCCATTATCTTTATCGCGGCATTGACAGGGGTGGACCACGAACAGTACGAGGCGGCAACAGTGGACGGGGCTTCAAGACTGCAGAAGATGTGGTATATCACGCTGCCGGCGATCAAGCCCACCATCGTGATCATGCTGATCTTAAGCCTTGGCAAAATTATGGAAACGGGATTTGACCTGATCTTCCTGCTGCAGAACAGCCTGAATCTGAGCACTTCGGAAGTGATCTCAACCTTTGTCTATAAAC
>JAIEKC010000020.1:0-2744 GCA_029064505.1 Acetatifactor sp. | reverse complement strand
TGGCTCTGTTGTGTCAGAAGAAGTTTTGCCGCCACACATAAAATGAAGACTGAGAGCTTGGCCATAATGTAATTTTGGCAGTAATGTTACAGATCCTGCAGCCGCTTTCAGCCGTGAACGCAAACAAGTAATTGTAAAACCACTTGACATAGTATTGAAAACCATGTATGGTATTTTTGGGATAGAATATGTCAACTTTATGTTTCTGGAAATATATGGTACAATGTACATTACTTTCATCAAATTTAACCTGAAACACTATTTTATATGACAGAGGAGGCAGTGGAATGGCATCAAAAATTTATCGACTGCACTATCGGGGACAGTTGAAGGAGGATATTTCTTCTGAAAGTCTGAATGATGTGATTCAAAATTGTATCAGGAATATCCGTCAGGCACAGAAAGACGGAAGGGTATTGACTGCGGCACTGTACCGATGTGACAGGATGCTGTTTTTATACTACGAGGCGGTGGGAGAGCCGCTGACTGTGGCAGAACCTTTGGCAATGGAGTCCGTTGCAGCTGCGGGGTCCGCAACAGTGACAGGATCTGCCGCGATGGCGGAGTCTGCTGCTGTGAGTGACATTGTTGCAGATACAGAAGCTGCTGCATTTCCCGATGACCGGAAGGTGCTGCCGGAGTCAGGTGAAGATGTGCAGACCACCTGTTTAAGGCCGGAGAGCCTGCTGATGCCCCTGAGCCCTTTCCTGCAGCTTTGGCCGGGACAGAGGGGTGACAGGCTGTGGGTGCATATGTACCATATCTATTACCACAGCGTACCGGAGAGCCCCGAACAGTGGAAGCGGGCGGCACTTCCGGAAAAACGCAGGGGAAGAATTGCCTTTTTGAGGGATGATAAGCTGTTCAGCTACACATACTTTCACAAAGCGATCGTGGATGAGGGACTTTTGACCGGGGACAGATACCAGTCTATCGCTCTGCATGAAAACATTCTGTTTTCCTATTTTGAAGAGCCTAAGACTTTTGTAAATGTCCGGGGGGATACTTCCGGGGAATCCCAGGTGATCCGGGACTGGCTTGCGGTGGATCCGGAATCGCATTTTATTCATATGCCTCAGGGTGAGGGGGAGAATTTTATGTTTTTGCCGGCCCTCTTCGCAGTGGGTGCGGAGGAAATATAAAGTACCGGAGATGCGCGGCAACGCGCAGTTGGAGGCGGAATGCGTAAACTATATCAGGAAGTTGTCTGGTTTCTGAAACAAAAGATATATCTGATCCCCCTGTGTCTGTCGGCTGTATTTGCGTTTGGGTTTGAGATTGTACATCCGTCAATCGGAATTGACGACACTGCCATTGAACTGTATTTTCAGGACGGACTGGCGGTTGTCATGGGACGATGGGCCATATTTCTGCTGAATAAAGTCTTTCCTATGGCGGAGTTTGCTCCATTTATGACGGAAATGGCAGGGGTACTGTTATTGATGCTCTCGGCAGTGCTTTTCTGTGTCCTGCTGAAGCGAATTCTGGGGGACAGGGCGGGAGTCTGGGGCTATACACTCTTTTCCTGTATCTATGTGACTTGCCCGATCACGGGAGAAGTATATATTTATTATCTGCATAACGGGATCAGTATAGGCTATTGTCTGACGGCGCTCTCCCTGCTGCTCTTCCAGTCCGCAATGGAGACAGAGGGCAGGAGGAAGTGGAGGAATCTGCTGTGGAGTGTGCTGACTGTGTGGTTAGCGGTAGGCTGTTATGAATCCTTTCTGCTGGTTTATATCCTGGTGATCCTTTTCCTGCTGTTTCTGAAGGGAATGACAGGCAGGGAGAAGCTCACTTTCCGGATTGTGGCGGAATATCTGCTGGCAGGCGGGGTGGTGGCCGTGCTGTGCGCGGTGCTGCGCTCCGTGATGATACAGGCGGTGATCTGGGGATTCGATCTCTCCGAATTAGTGGGATTAAAGCCTCAGAGAACGCTTATGGAAATGAGCAGTATTTTCAGCGGAAATGGCGGCAGGGAATTATTAAAGATGCTGCTCAAACGTTATTGGCTGGTATACCATGTCAATGCGCTGGTCTATTTCCCCATAACTGTCTATGAGGCCGCGGTATGCTTTTTCGGGGTGCTGTCACTCGTTCTGGCAGTGAAAAAGAAAAATATCTGGTATCCCATACTGTTTGCGGGAATGTATGTGACGCCGCTGCTGCTTACTTTGGTGGAGGCAAATGTGACCAAATACAGAAGCTGCCAGTATATGCCCTTTTTCACCGCGATGGGAGGACTGTGCGCTTATCTCCTTCTGCGCAGATGGTTCCGGAGAAGATCTGTCAGGTATGTGACGGCGGCACTGGCCGGCGCCCTGATCTTTGATCAGGCATCTTATCTCAACAGGAGCTTTTATGTGGACTACCTGAAATATGAGAATACCAGGGAAACACTGTTTGCCGTGGCAAATGAGATTCAGAGCAATTACGAAAGAAACACACCTGTTATTTTTACGGGCCACTATAATACACCCATAGCCTTACAGGAAAAATACTATATAGGTTATCACTCAAAGGAATTCGCAAGAATAGCGGCTGTTACGGATCTGGTGGATGTGCATTTAAAGGAAAAGTATTATACGGATTATGGGTACAGCTTTGTGGGAGAGGCGGAAAATCCCTTTATCCTGTGGGCGGTCGATGCCTTTGACGGAACGAACAGGCAAATGCTGAAATTTTACGAGATGCATGGATACAGCTTTACAGGTGTTTTCGACGAAGCGGTATTGGAGCAGGCC
>JAIEKC010000002.1:0-4303 GCA_029064505.1 Acetatifactor sp. | reverse complement strand
GGAATCCGTCTCCGAAGGAAAGATCTCCATCATTTACCACATAATTCCCGTCCGCATCCTTCGTGACAGTCAAACTTTTAATGGTATATTCCTTTGCCGGAACATCCGAAGAATAAGAATTTACTTTGATATCAATAACCGCCGGATCCGTTATATACCCCTTCCATGAGAACTCCCCATTCAGCAGCTTCTGTCCGTTAAATTCCGTGGTCTCGGACACGCGCGTGATCTCTTCCTTCAACTGCGCGATCTCCGACTGGATCACTGCATTGTCCTCTTCCGACATGGTACCGTTAGCCGCCTTGACTGCCAGCTCATTCATACGCTGCAGCATTTCACTGACCTCCGTCAATGCACCGTCTGCAATGGAAATCACCGAAACGCCGTCGCTGGCATTCTGATTTGCCACATTCAGCCCTTCAATCTGCGCATTCATTCTCTTTGCCATGGCAAGTCCTGCCGGATTGTCCTTTGCATGATTGATCTTTAAGCCGGAAGATAATCTTTCCAGCGCCTGTGAAAGCAGGTTGTCATTATTTGAAAGCGCATTGTTTGAAAGCATTGCAGATACATTGTAATTAATTCTCATAGGTTGGTTGTGCTCCTTTCTATTCAATTGCCGCTTATGGCAATCCGTTCCGTATCCGCCCGGTCAGGCAGACATATTTCTTCACATTTTCGCAGCATGTAACAATACCTTTGCCACACGATAAAGCTCCGCATTATCCACTCTTTCGGCGCTGTTCTCCGCTGCCGTCCCTGCTCCCGGCATGACCCGTTCCGCCGTGACAACATGCAGCTCACCCACCGCCCAGTTCTGTTTCGCTTCCTCCCTGAATGTATCGGCAGTTTGCCGCCATTTCATTACCTCTTCTTCGGTCTTTCCTGTGAAAATTCCGTGAACGGTTCCATTTTCCAGAGAGAGCGAAGCATCCAGACTCGCCCCGCCGTCCATATGAATACTGATCTGCACGGTGTTCTTCTGTTCACCGCCTCTGTGAAAGGTCAGATGTACTCTGGAAAGACTGTCCCCGATATACATGGGTACAATGTATTCTTCCTGCTGCGCCAAATGCGACACAACTGTCAGCTGTTTATGGACCAGCTGCATTCTGCGCACGTCAAGGCTGGTCTGAGCCTCTTCAAAGGAAGCTTCCTCCGCTGCCGTAACGGCTTCCTCCACAATGGTGGTGTAAGCCTCTCTGAAAGAATCCTTCTCATCCAGCTTCTGCCAAAGCTCCAGACTGCGGATCACTTCTCCGTCCGCGCTTTCCACCGTACCCGACACAGCTTCCGTATCTGCCGTATCCGGTGTTCTCGCTGCTTCTGCGGCTGCCGCCGTACCCGCTGCTTTCGCCGCACCCGGGGCTTCCGTCATACCCGCCTGCTTCGCTGCTTCCTTTTTCCCGCCGGCAACCGCAAAAAGATCTTCCGTACCATGAACCAGCGCCTGTGCCGCCATCAGATTCTCCGCGTTGGCAGTCAATTCGCCGCGCTGCAGCAAAGCCACGCTATCCCCGTCAGTCCGCGCAGATTCCCGAATCTCTTCCAGAAGGGCATTATTGTATTCCGCTTCCGCCTCCTCGCTATATGACACTTCTGTCAGTACTTCTTCCACTTTCCTGACAAATCCTCTTGCGATCTGATCCGAAATACTCTCACCCCTGCGCATCAGTTCTGTCACAGCTCCCAGCTCATCTGTGATCTTCTTATCCAGTGATTTCACCTTTCCGGAACGGACTGCTGTCAGCAGATTGGAAAAATGCAGTTCCGCCTGGGTATTTACCAGCGCACCCACAGCGGCACCGTCTGTTTTCTCAATCTGACGGACAAGGCGGTATATACCGATATAAGCTGTCCTCTCTTCCTCCGTCACTGCATGATTTTTCTCCAGACCGTACAGGAATCTGCCATAGCTCTCGGAAGCCTCTCTGTAGTCTTCCGGAAGTTCTTCCAAATAATTCTCCAGCTCGGCAAAGCTCTTCTCCAGAGGATTCACGCCATCCCGGATCATCTTCATAACCGATGCGGGCGTCATCTTCTCCACCACGTTCCGCACCTGCTCATCGGCCGCTTTCACCGTCTCAATATTTTCCACCGTCATTTCCATACGGTTATAGCCCAGGATACGCGCCGCCCGGCGGTTCGCTTCTGTCAGCTCAAGTCCCAGATCCCGCAGGATATCGTCCACATTGGCAAACGCTTTCTTAATGCTGTCCCCCAGATCCCCTCTGGGAGCAGTCATCAGCGTCTCATACTCTTCCTGCGCCTTCTTATAAGTGTCCTGAATCGCCCTGCCTTCCCCGTGGAATTCCTCCAGAGTGGCGGTTGCCTGGCCCTCCGCAAAGGTGCCCAGAACCTGCGCAGGCAGGCCGGGTATCTCCCCCATAATATTGTTCGTCTGTGTAAAGCTGCGGTATTTCTCCACTGCCTCGGCATCTCCGGGGAAATACTGCTTCGCAAGCTCCGCCTCCGCCTGTTTTAAGGCCTCCACCAGTTCCTCCATAGGGGCGGTGTCAATGGAAAAGCCGCTCTTCAACAATTTTACGTTTATTTCCGCTGTCATGCGCAGCCTGATTTCTTCCAACTGTCTGCGGGCTGTGATATCCCCGGCATATTTCTCCATGATCTCACTGCTTTGATAATAAGCCGCCACATCCGCCGCTCTCTCATACAGGTTCCTGCCGTCTCCCGCCAGATTTCCGTGTATGGGATTCTTCCCCTCCGCAATGGCTGCCGCTGCCGCTGCCGCGAAATCCTGCTCCGATACAGGCAGCTCCAGATCTCCCAGCTGCTCCAACCGGTCCAGATTCTCCTCCGTCAGGGGATATCCCTTCTCCAGAAGCCACTGCGCCGCCCTGCGATTCTCTTCGTCGGCCTCCCGACCGGACTGCAGGATCACTTTGTCGATCTGTGCCGTCAGGTCAGCCTCTTCGGGCATCTGCGCACTCTGTGTATAATAGCCCTGAATCTCCTCCGCGTAGTACTTCGGTGCGCCTGCGGCACCGCTTCCCGCACCGCTGTTCTGTGCCACATAAAGGTTCCAGATCTCCGCCCCCAGCTCATTGTCGATCAGATAGCCTGTAGTACCTTCCTCCATGGGCCTCAATTCCGCTGCCATATTCCATGCCTGAACCACATCATTCAAATTTTCTTCCGTGAGTGGAATATCCGCCTGCCGGAAGCTCTGAGCCACCGCTGCCGCCAGCGCCTCGCTGCCCACTGCCGCCGCCAGCGTATCCATATCGATGTCGTCCGTATAGCCCGCAATATGCTTCCCTGCGCGTGCCAGCTCCGCCTTGATCTTATCCACGATCGTCACTGCTTCATCGGGATCCATGCTCTCGAAATGAAAGCCCTCCTCCTGAAGCTTTGCGTAATCTTTTTCAGACATAGTATGTGACATAACTGTCATATAGTCCTGTTGAACTGCCACATTTATGTTCTCCGCCTCCTGCTGCAGCTCGATCAGGCTCTTGCTCTTCTCTCTGCCGGGGCCTGCCACCCCGCCCCACAATTCTTCTTTTCTGTCGGAAATGACTGCCTGATAATTGACACTGCCCTTTACATCGGAATGGGAATGCGCTCTCTCCGCATAACGCTTTTCCGTTTCCGCCACTGCCTGCTGTTGAAATGTAATCTTCAAAATAGTACCTCTTTTCCCAATAATCTGCCCTGCGGCCATCCCATAAGTATGTATCAGTCCACAAATGCGCCGTTTACAGATCTCTCCATGACCGGACTGCTGCATAAATTGAAATGGTAAGTGCGAAATCACACACTTACCATTTATTTCGGTAAAAAGTTCTGTTTTCTTAACCTCATTTTCCTTTCCGATCCCTTACTCCCTCTTCCGCAGGATCAGCACAATGACCACCGTAACAGTCACGATCAGGATATAAAGCCCGATCTCACTACTCTTTTGGGGAGGGCAATATGTATAATCAACCGTCACTTTCGGCTCCGCGCCATCCCCCTCATGGGCGTAGCAGTAAACGCATCCCTTTATCAACATTTTCTTCTGAAAATCTCCCAATTGTCTGCCGGAAAAGATTCCCCCTGCCAATGTCTGACGATCAGCAGTCAGTTCTCCGCCCTGTGTCCAGTTGTCAGCTCCCACCTTTTTATACCAGAGCCTGCCACCATATTCATGGGGAATAAAGCGATCCCCCATGCTCAGGGAAAGCATGTCGTTTCCTGTGGGCATTATGCCCGTGGAAGACTCATATACCGCGTAGATCCGGTGCTCCGTTTCCGCCTGAAAGGCAAATACATTTATGTAAAATACCACTGTATACTGTTC
>JAIEKC010000199.1:0-2909 GCA_029064505.1 Acetatifactor sp. | reverse complement strand
CATTCGAGAGCTTGACCAGAGGAAAGGAACTTGTCATCGGAGGACTTAAGAGAGATCAGTGTTCGGTTTTGAGGGTACAGTTTATGGTTGTCAGAGATGATGGAATACTGATAAGTGTCAGGAAAGAGTAGAGGTTCTACTCTTTTTTTGTTATAATCAAAATCGCATGGAATAAAGTGCGGATGAAAGGTAAAATATGGCATTATGAAAATATTATTGATTGAAGACAATGAAGCTATTATCATGGGATTGGAGTATCTGCTGCAACAGGAAGGATATCAGACACAGACTGCCGGAAGCATACGGGAAGCGGATGAATCTGTGTGTGAGAATGCTCCGGATCTGATCCTGCTGGATATAGCGCTGCCGGATGGAAACGGATTTGATTTTTGTGTGGAGGTTAAACGGAAGTGGAAGTGTCCTGTAATCTTTCTTACGGCGAAAGAGGAAGAAGCCGACGTGGTTAAGGGACTTGATCTGGGAGCAGATGATTACATTATCAAACCTTTTCGAAACCGGGAATTGATCTCCCGGATCAAAAGTGTGCTGCGGAGAAACGGAAAAGGGAGTTCTGTATTAAGGTGCCGTGATATCGTTCTGGATCTGGAGTCGGGAAAGGCCAGCAGGGCTGGCGAGGAGTTGAGTCTGACACGGTTGGAGTACCGTATTCTTTCCACTATGCTGGCTTACCCGGACAAGCTGTTTACCAGAGAGGAGATCCTGGCTGATATCTGGGATATTTCCGGTAACTTTGTGAATGACAATACTCTGAGTGTGACAATGAAGCGTATTCGGGAGAAGTTGGGAGATATGGACGGAGAGATCATAAAGACGGTTCGTGGAATCGGCTATCGAATTGAAAAATGAAAGGTAAAATTTTCCGATATGTTGATGGAGTAAGGATGCGGTGACGAAAATGAAGTTTTATTGGAACTGGGAAGTAAAACGATTGACAGCCATGTTTGTGATCATTCTGTTTATGGGAGGTCTGTGCAGTAATTTAGTCATAGACAGATACTGTAGTGCGATAAACAGAGAGTTTAATCTGGCGATGGCTTCCATGCTGGACAGTGTGAAGCAGGCTTATCCGAAGACTTCGGAGGAAGAACTGATCCGGCTGCTGACCGGTAGTGGGGAAAGCGGTACAGGGGAGAGACTTCTGGGGCAATATGGGATCTTTTTGGAAGAAAAGGGAGTTACCTTTACCGGATTAAAAGAGAAGGAAGCGGTATTTTGCGGAATACTTGCAATGGTATTTCTTCTCACCGGATGCAGCTTTCTGGTACTCTTATTCATCTATTTAATTCACAGGCAGAAGGAGATCGGGAAACTCTGTAATTATATGGATGAGGTCGGAAGGGGAAATTTCAGTCTGGATGTAGCCTATAATCGGGATGATGAGTTAAGCGGCTTAAAAAATGAACTCTACAAGCTGACGGTATTTTTGAAAGAGCAGGCGAAGACGGCAACGGATAACAGAAAGGCTCTTGCTGACGCCGTGGCAGATATATCGCATCAGTTGAAAACACCGCTCACGTCGGTAACGGTGTTGGTCGATAATCTTTGGGAAAATCAGGATATGGAGCCGGCTGTCAGAAATCGTTTTCTACGTGAGATAAGCAGACAGTTGTCGGGTATGTTATGGCTGATCGCTGCTCTGCTCAAGCTTTCCAGGCTGGATGCGGGTGTGGTGGAGCTGGAGCATCATCCTTTGTCGGTCAGGGCCTTGATCGAGAAGGTGTATCGGAAGCTTGAACTTCCGGCAGAGTGGCGTCAGGTGAAACTGCGGCTTCAGATCTCGGAAGAAATACGGATTCGGGGAGATGAGCAGTGGCTGACGGAGGCGTTTCTGAATCTGGTGAAAAATGCGGTTGAGCACAGCAATGCGGGAGGAGAGGTCCTGGTGACTGCGGAGGAGAACGATGTTTATACCCTTGTAACGGTAAGGGATTTCGGAGAGGGAATCCGGCCGGAAGAGCAGAAACATCTTTTTGAGAGGTTCTACCGCGGGCGCTCTGCGGGAACAGACAGTGTGGGAATAGGTCTTTCACTTGCCAAAGAGATCATCACCAGACAGGAGGGATACATTACCGTGGAATCCGGTAGAGAAAGCGGCACGGTTTTTTTGATCAAATTTATAAAATGTCACTGAAATGTCATTTTCCATCTATATACTGTGAAATGTGAAGGGAAGTTCTTCTAATATATTGTCTGTATCGACGGTATTGTATCTCTGCATTGTCTGTTTCAGCCGAATCGGTATGGCGAACTGTGGGAAGAAGAACTTCGCAGCCAGAGGCGGCAGGAGGTCAGTGTACAGACTGTCATGATCAGAAGAAGGAGTATAGAGGATATGGAGATTTTGAGGACGGAGCATTTATGCAGGGTCTACGGGCAGGGAGAAAATCAGATCTGTGCCGTGGACGATGCGAACATTTCGGTGGCGCAGGGAGAATTTGTAGCGGTGGTGGGCAGCTCAGGCAGCGGGAAATCCACTCTGCTGCATATATTGGGAGGTGTGGACAGACCCACTTCCGGAAGGGTTTTGATCGAAGACAAGGATATTTTCAAGATGAAGGATGATCAGTTGGCGGTGTTCCGCAGGAGGCAGGTGGGGCTGATCTATCAGTTCTATAATCTGATCCCCGTGCTGGATGTGGAAGAAAATATGACGCTGCCCTGCGAACTGGACGGGAGAAAGGTGGACAGGGAGTATGTGCAGGAACTGGCGGCGACGCTGGGACTGAATAAAGTCATGCGACATCTTCCGAACCAGCTCTCAGGCGGACAGCAGCAGAGGGTGGCTATCGGCAGGGCGCTGATCACAAGGCCTGCCATTCTGCTGGCTGACGAGCCCACGGGTAATCTGGATACACGCTCCGGCAACGAGATCATGGAGCTTTTGAAAC
>JAIEKC010000198.1:0-8698 GCA_029064505.1 Acetatifactor sp. | reverse complement strand
CCGAAAAAGCGGAGAATCGCCCGGAACGATTTCAGGAAAGCCGCTTGATAAGCGGATGGAAGATTCCGAGAGGCTATGACAGGTAAAAGGAGGCTCTACAGTGTGGGGAACCATTACTGTAGGGCATTTTGATGGGCGGCAGGTTTTTCGTTTTCAGAAGTCGGGGCCAGTATCTGTTCAAACAGGAGTCCTGCCCCGAACCAGCAGGGGGCATAATCCAGACGGATCAGGTGCCGTATGTTCCAACGGCTGCGGCTGTAGTCCCATGGGCAGAGCTGCCGCTTTTCCAGGAGGCGCCCTGTGATGTATTCAGCGGAGAAGATCAGGCTCATGTAAGTAAGGCCCCGGACCCACGGCGACTTTTTCCTCAGCAGGCGGCTGACAGGGGAAAGCACCACCGCACAGCCGTAGATAGGGAACATCCAGATAGAGGTGGTTCCCTTGAGTGTCATGTCACGGCGGCGGAAAGAGTGCATGGCGGTGAATATGATCTCCATGCACCAGCCCACAAGTCCGCATTTTACAAAGTTTTGAAAAAAGGTAAGCACATTTTTTTTCATGATTCCTCCCGTTCTGTCGTGCAGGCAGCTTTCAGCTGTCTTCCGGAAAAGTGACGGATAGGCGGCTGCGAGGGAAGGAACAGCAACGTATCCGTGTTTTGCGCATACATTTTGCAGATGCCGCAGGATTAGACCGGCAGCAGTCTTAGTATATTCTGTCTGCCTGATTTTATGATAAATCGTATGATAACTGTTCCGTGTCAGTCAATCCGTCTGGTTCCGTACAGTTGCATATCATCTTTAAGAGGTGAGATCAGATGAATGAAAGAGAAGCTATGGCGTTTATAGAAGAAACCGCCCGTTATGGAATTGTACCGGGACTGGACAGCATCAGGGAGCTTTGCAGGCGTCTGGGGGATCCCCAGAAGGAGCTGAGATTTGTACATGTGGCGGGGACCAACGGGAAAGGCTCTGTCTGCGCTTATACCGCCTCCATCCTGAAAGCCGCGGGCTATAGAGTTGGGAAATATATATCGCCTGATATTTTTACATACAGGGAGATTATTCAGGTCAACGGAAGAAATATTACCATCAAGGCTTTCTGTCAGGGAATGGAGCGGATCAGGGAGGCCTGCGGTGAAATGACAGCGGAGGGACTGCCCCATCCCACCCCTTTTGAGATCAAGACTGCCTTGGGATTTTTGTATTTTAAAGAAAAGCAGTGTGATATCGTCGTCCTGGAGACCGGTATGGGCGGACTTCAGGATGCCACTAATATAGTGGAGGATACGGTTGTGTCGGTGATCGTGCCAATCAGCATGGATCATATGAAATTTCTGGGAAATACCCTGGCGGAGATAGCCGCCCGGAAGGCGGGGATCCTGAAAAGAGGCCGCCCTGTGGTGAGTATACGCCAGGAGGATGAGGCAGCGAAGGTTATATCAGACAGAGCAAATGATCTGGGATGTCCTTTGACGGTGACGGAGCCTCAAAATATAAAGAACGCACGTTATGGACTGCGCAGACAGTGCTTTGATTACAGGAACAGGAAAAAGATGGAGATTGCGCTGGCGGGAAAATATCAGCTTGAGAATGCGGCGCTGGCGTTGGATGTCATAGACGTGTTGGGAGAAGAGGGCTATGCCGTGCCGGAGAGGGCGATCCGTCAGGGACTGGCTGAGACCAGGTGGCCGGGGCGGTTTACCGTAGTAGGGGAAAAACCCTGTTTTATAGTGGACGGCGTTCACAATGAGGGTGCGGCAAAGCGGCTTGCGGAGTCGGTTGAATTTTATTTTACAAATAAGAGGATTATCTATATAATAGGAGTATTGAAGGACAAGGAATACGAGAAGATCATCGGACTGACGGCTTCCTACGCGGAGCAGATCATCACGGTAACGCCACCGGATAATCCAAGGGCACTGCCCGCCTATGAACTGGCAAGGGAGGCTGCCCGGGTGCATCCCCGGGTGACGGCAGCGGACAGTCTTGAGGAAGCGGTGGAGATGAGTACTCTTTTGGCCGGAAAAGAGGATGTGATCATAGCCTTCGGCTCCCTGTCATTTCTGGGCAGATTGATGGAGATCGTGGAGAAACGCGGCGGGAAAAAGGCTTGAGACGGAAAGGCAGCGGGCGGAAAGCTGTCGAAGAGGCACTGAAAGATACTGTGGAAATGAAAACCGGAAAGGCAGCGGGATTATGGTAGATCAGGAGAAAATTAAAGAGGCAGTGAAACTGCTGTTAGAGGGAATTGGTGAGGATACCGGACGGGAAGGGCTGTTGGACACTCCTGACAGGATCGCCAGAATGTATAGTGAGATCTTTTCCGGAATGGAGGAGGATGCGGGAGAGCATCTTTCCAAGGTGTTCACCGTAGAAAATAATGAAATGGTGCTGGAGAGAGACATTGTGTTTTACTCCATGTGTGAGCATCATATGATGCCGTTTTACGGCAGGGCTCATGTGGCATATATTCCCGACGGCCGCGTGGTGGGACTGAGCAAACTGGCAAGAACGGTGGAAGTGTACGCGCGGCGGCTGCAGATACAGGAGAGAATGACGGGGCAGATCGCGGATGCCATCCTGCAGGAATTGAAGCCGCAGGGTGTTATGGTAGTTCTGGAGGCAGAGCACATGTGCATGACAATGCGTGGAGTGAAGAAGCCCGGGAGCAGGACGGTGAGTATTGCGACCAGGGGCATCTTTGAGCAGGACACCAATCTACAGAACCGTTTTTTGCAGATGCTTCGGGTATAGGGGGCGACTCACGAACGGCTGATATATAACAGAAGTAATTAAATGGAGATCATTTTGGACAGAATAGACCGTATTATACAAAATGCATTGTTTAAAGAGTGCTTGGGTAAGAACAGAGTGGCAGAAGCAGAGCGTTGCTTCTGCCGTCATGATATGGCGCATTTCCTGGATGTGGCAAGGATTGGAATGATCTTGAATCTGAGGGAGCAGCAGGGAATTGGGGAGGAGATCATCTACGCGGCGGGACTTTTGCACGATATCGGAAAGCATCTGCAGTACAGCCATGGAATTCCCCACGAGAGGGCGAGTGCGGAGCTGGCCCCGGCCATCTTGCAGGACTGCGGCTTTGATAAAAAAGAGACGGGTGTTATTATAAAAGCGATCCTTGCTCACAGAGACAGTGGATCTGCTTCTGCCAAAGGCCTGACAGGTATCCTTTACCGTGCGGACAAGGCAAGCCGCGCCTGCTTTTCCTGTGAGGCGGAGAGGGAATGTAACTGGAAAGACGATAAGAAAAATTATAGAATACAGTATTAGAAAAGCATTTTTCAAACACGCTCTGGAGCGTGCCGTCGGATGCGGCGTGGAGGTTGAGATGAAGATTGGAAACAGGGAATTTAAAACAAAGGGACATACTTATGTCATGGGAATTTTGAATGTGACACCAGATTCCTTTTCCGATGGAGGAAGATGGAATGACAGGGACAGGGCGTTAAAGCATGTGGAGCAGATGGTGGACGAGGGCGCTGATATCATTGACATCGGCGGGGAATCTACCAGACCCGGCTATACGCTGATCTCCGAGGAGGAAGAGATTGACAGAGTGGTGCCGGTGATCGAGGCGGTGAAAGCGGCTTTTGATGTGCCTGTCTCACTGGATACGTACAAGGGGAAGGTGGCGGACGCAGGGATAGCAGCAGGGGCGGATCTGATCAATGATATCTGGGGACTGAAGTATGATGATAAAATGGCAGGAGTTATTTCAAGGAGCGGTCTGCCCTGCTGTCTGATGCATAACAGGAAGGATACCGGATATGAGTCCTTTCTGGAGGATGTGGCGGCGGATCTGTCAGAGTCGGTGCGACTGGCAATACAGGCGGGAATCCGTAAAGAAAACATTATCTTAGACCCGGGAGTGGGATTTGCCAAAAGCTATGAACAGAATCTGGAAATCATCAACTGTCTGGAGCGTCTGAATGCTCTGGGATACCCGATCTTATTGGGATGCAGCCGCAAGTCCGTGGTGGGGCTTACGCTGGATCTGCCGGCCGGCCAGCGGGTGGAGGGAACGATAGTCACCACTGTGATGGGGGTGATGAAAGGATGCATGTTTGTCCGGGTCCATGATGTGAAAGAGAATGTCCGGGCGGTCAAAATGACAGAGGCCATTACAGCGAAAAAGGAGGCAAAGGATAATGTATCCGGAATACGCAAAGGATGAAATCCGTATTGAGCAGTTGGAAGTGTATGCATATCATGGAGTTTTTCCCGAGGAGAAGCGAAAGGGCCAGACTTTTCTGGTCAATGCGGTGCTCTATGCCGATACACGGAAAGCCGGGCAGTCCGATCAGTTAGAGCTGTCTACGGATTACGGAAATGTGTGTTGCTTTATAACGGAATGGATGAAAGAGAACACTTGTAATTTGATAGAGGCGGTGGCCGAAAGATTAGCTCAGGCAATTTTGTTAAAATATAACCTGTTATCCGGCATTGAACTGGAGATACGAAAACCGGAAGCGCCCATCGAACAGCCCTTTGGCTGTGTCTCTGTGAAAATATGCAGAGGGTGGCACAGGGCATATCTGGGGATCGGTTCCAATATGGGGGATAAGAGACAATATATCCGGAATGCCGTGGAAGCCTTGAAGGCACATCCGCTGATCGTGGTGCGGAAGGTATCTGACCTGATCGTGACGGAACCCTATGGCGGAGTTGAACAGGATGATTTTCTGAATGGAACCCTGGAGATCGAAACCTTGCTTACTCCTCATGAATTGCTGGATGCGCTGCATGAGATCGAGGCGGCGGCGGACAGGGTGAGAGAAGTGCGTTGGGGCCCCAGAACACTGGATCTGGACATTATTTTTTATGATAAGCTGGTGTATGAGGATGACGCGCTGGTGATTCCCCATCAGGATATGGAGAACCGCAGATTTGTGCTGGAACCTTTGAGCGCTCTTGCGCCCAACTACAGGCATCCTGTTTTGGGAAAGACGGTGGTTCAGCTTTTAAATGCGTTGGAATGATTCACTGCTTTAGCCGGGACAGCAGGAAGCGTTCCGTAAAGTGGGCGCACAGTCCCGTAAACAGTCCGGCCAGGATGCCGCTTACGGCCAGGTAGGGAAGATAGGCGAGCACTCCTGCCGTGGCAGTGATGGCGAAAGCGATAAGAAGCTGTCCCAGATTGTGAAACAAACCTCCCAGAGAGCCTGTGAGGAAGGGCAGCTTTTTCCGCAGCAGACGGTTGACCGGATACATGACGGCAAAGCTGAGTACACCGCCTGCGAGACTGTAGAGCAGGCTCAGGAGCTGTCCGAACAGAAGGGTGGACAGTAACAGTCTGGCGATCAGTACCAGAAAGGCATCTTTCGCGGTATAGTGCTGTAACAGGATCAGGGTGACCACATTGGCAAGTCCCAGCCTGATACCCGGCAGGGGGACCAGCGGCGGAAGGGCGCTCTCTATGGCATAGACGGCCATGGCCAGTGTGGTATATAGAGCTAAAGTTGTCAGTTTCTGTAAAGACATCTGGTTCCTCCATCTGTAAGGATCTGCCCGGTGACGTTTTCGGATAAGGTATGCCATGAACTGACCCGGATAAGCCGGAGCCGGGATTTTGCCGGCTTCGAAAAGAATACTTTGTATTGACGTACCGGATACGGCAGCCAGGTATTTTCGGAAGGGTTGATCTCTCCGGTTTTTCGGTGATTGGCATACCTGACGGAAAGGGCGGAAGATGATGCCTAATAGGCCACCGTATCGACGGGATCGGCATCATTTTCCCGAAGTCGGATCACCAGTCTGTTGGGCAGACAGACAATGGGCAGACCGGTGCTGCTGATAAAGCCCTGGTGTACGCAGAGTTTGTCCGGGCAGTCGGCGGATATGATTCCGATACTGTCAGAGCGCACTTCAATTTCATTGATACACCCGCCTGCACCGGTGACGGTAAAACGGTGGGGCGCTACGGAGCCGTCCAGCGGAATACTTGTCAACAATTCTCCATCCTGATAGATATCCGCAATGCAATCCGCACTGCGGGAAGCGGGACGAAATATGGCGATCAGGCTTATACCGAGGATCAGGCATAATATCACTGTAATAACAGCGGCTGTTATTTTATAATTCTTTGTTTTTTCCAAAGGAATCTCCTTAATTCCCGCGGGCAATGAATCAAAGTCCCGGATGCCTGTATCCATGGTATCTTAACGAATGCCGCGAGAGTAAATTTCCGTTTTGCCGTGCTCCGTGTTCAACGTCCCCGCACATCAAAGATGTATTGCTTTCTCTATGGGACTTTGGCTTTGCAGAGGAGGATGCTGACTGTCTGTATCTGCAGGTGGATCTGCACGGCGGGGATTGTTTACAGATTTCAGT
Source organism: Acetatifactor sp. (assembly GCA_029064505.1). Taxonomy (GTDB): domain Bacteria; phylum Bacillota; class Clostridia; order Lachnospirales; family Lachnospiraceae; genus Acetatifactor. Next base: position 2,345 of record JAIEKC010000198.1, on the reverse strand, counting down.
ATAACAAAAGGAAACCTAAAAAGGAAGCGTCGAATGAATCTGTAATAAATAATTTGCGATCATCGGACAGTTTGTGGTAAAATGTTGCCACAGAAGAACATTGCGCTGATTGCTGAATTTCAGGGCATTCATCGGCCGAATGGCATCGAGACCATGACCGGTCTGTGGTCATGGTATGGTTGTAGACAATGAAAGGGATGAAACAATGGAAACACCTGCTTATATTCATGTAAAGGAACAGACATTAAAGACGATAGACGAGAAGATGCCACCGGAGGAGGAGCTGCAGGACCTGGCGGAGCTTTTTAAGGTTTTCGGGGATGGCACCAGGCTGAAGATCCTGTATGTGCTGCTGAGCTCGGAGATGTGCGTCTATGATATCGCGGCTGTGCTGGGCATGTCCCAGTCCGCCATATCCCACCAGCTCAGGGTTCTGAAACAGATGGATCTGGTGAAAAACCGCAGAGACGGGAAGACTATTTTCTATTCTCTGGCGGATGACCATGTTGTGACGATACTGAACCAGGGCCTGGATCACATTGAAGAATAGAATACCCGCACGATTTAAAATCCTCTTGAATGGGACGTTTGTTCTGTTCAGGGGGTTTTTGCAATGGATATACTTCATGATTGCTTTTCGGCGGAGGTTGCCATACATAATATAAAAAGCAGTCTTGACAGCTGTCTTGTTGTGTTTTGTACTGTACTTGTAACAGCATAACACTAAAGAACAGAATGGCGGTGAAAATTTGGAAATAGTTGTAAGTAACAAAGCAAGCCGACCTTTATACGAACAGATAGCATCACTGATCAAAGCGGCAATAATGAGCGGTGAGTTAAAGGCTGGCGAAGCAATTCCGTCTGTAAGGGCATTAGCAAAATGTGGGGCGGCTGCATTTGATACATTGGATAAATCGGAAATCATTGCGTATCGCCGAGAAGATTATCAATTTAAGGTATTGTTGATCACTTTAGCAAATGCTGATGAACAATGGAAGTGGGGAAAGTATGCTGTCGCATTGCCCGCATCCAAAAGGCAGATCGTAAACAGCAGATATATTTTTGCCGGGATTGCAGCGATCATTGGATTTTGCATATCTTTCATTGTCAACACAATCTCATATTTCTGCTTCCCCGCATATCAGTTTGGCTTTTATCTGTTTGTATCGGCGGCTTCCTTTTGTGTTGTGCTGTTATTTCTTTCGTTTATTTTGCCGTCTGACTACTGGTTGGGTGTCAACGCGGGCTTTGCGGCGATGTTCATTTTGATTATATTGTTGGTGGTTTTAGGACTTTGGTCACGAATGACAGATAATGCAATTATGGGTTTTGTCACAGATAATTTCGATTCGAGCATGATGATCGGATTTGCCGGTACAGTCGTAATTTTCGCTTTGTCCTATATATTGTCTGTTACATTGTTCAAAAGGAAATATGCTTAAAAGCAACAAAAATCCCGATGCCCGCCGAGGGAAGCTCCGCAGACGAGAACTCGAAATCTGTTATTCTTTTGCGGGCAAGGCAGAATTGCCCGACACATGTAGCCCGTTCTCAAAATGATAAGAAATAAGACAGGTTCTCATATGGCTGATATGAGAACCTGTCTTAAATATGTGTGATGATCCCAACAGGGCTACTTGGCAGGTATCGCCTCCAGAGCCGCCGTGAAATCGGCGTATCCGCCGCTTCCGAGAGGGGAATGGTAGGTGGTGTAATGATCATCAAAAGCCCGGAAGTAAACATATCGGGAGGTCATGTTGATGTCAGTGTAAGTACCGTCGGCAACCGGAAAGGCATTGGAGCCGTCCGTCCTCATGCAGATCAGCTGCGGCGCGGTGCTGTCATTTTTCTGGTAGTAAATAAATCCGCCGCCCACATTAAAGCAGTCCACCCGGTCGTTGGTCAGGACCTCGATCACTCCCTGGGACAGAGAATAGCGGCAGAGCCTGTAATTCTCCGCGACATCCAGATAATAGACATAATTGTCTGACAGAACAGGATACCAGAGATTGCCGGCCCATACTTCGGACACCGTGTCGTCGGCAGTGTTCAGGGCGTACAGATAATGATCGGTTTCCACGCCATTGTAATAGATGATGCCGTCCAGAGCACAGGCGGGATTGATGGAAAGCGATGCCAGCACCGTCTTGTCTGTTTTGTCGATTTTCATTTTGTAAAAGGAGGGACCGGAATTGGTGGAGATCAGCATATACAGGTAATTATTCACCAATTGCGCCGAAACCACTACATCCGTGGTCAGAGTAGTGGAATCCCTGCCGTTCAGGGTACAGCGGTTGAAGGACCTTCTGCCCTGGACCTGGCCGAGCCCGGAAGTGGATGTGGAA
>JAIEKC010000197.1:0-3449 GCA_029064505.1 Acetatifactor sp. | reverse complement strand
CAAAAATGTAAGTACTTACATAGTATATAACAAATGCACATAAAAAGCAATAATTTTTAAATATTTTTTTATATTTTTTTTAATTCTCCGTAATTCCTTGTTAAAACTTAGTCAAATTATCTCTAAAACCGGTTCCTTTTTTTGTCACATTTGCTCTATTCCCTCATCCGGAATCTCAAGTGCCTTTTCATAACTGCCCAAAACGATCCTCTGGATATTTTCTCTGGTAGAAGAATTGATGGGATGGGCAATATCACGGTATTCTCCATCGCTGGCCTTCTTGCTGGGCATGGCGATAAAGAGTCCTTTATCTCCTTCTATGACCTTGATATCATGTACCACAAACTCATCGTCCAGCGTAATGGACACAATGGCTTTCATCTTTCCTTCTTTTGTAATTTTCCGCACTCGTACATCTGTGATCTGCATTTCTCTTCCCCCTTAGTCTTTTCGATGCAGTGACGCATCAGGCTAAATGTGTCACTGTTCACAGCCTTACCGTGAACAATAACATCATGCACACAAAACAAGCAAAAGAACGCTCCTTTTGGCGTCGGATAAGGTCCGTTAACAGTAACCTGTATATTATTAAATTACATATCTGTCATTGCGCTCCACCACAATACGTATCCGTCCCGGCTCCTCCATGTAGGTGGAATTCGCGCGGATCGTGTCGCGGCTTTCCACAATGCAATTTTCAATCCGGGTATTATCCCCAATATATACGTCATTCAAAATAATCGAATTCCTGATCACACAGTTATTGCCAATATAACATTTTTTGAATATGACGGAATTCTCCACCACGCCGTTTACAATACAGCCGCTGGCGATCAGGCTGTTTCTGACCTGGGAACCCACATTATATTTCGCGGGAGGCAAGTCATCCACCTTGGAGTAAATATCGGGATATTGTTTAAAGAAATAATCCCTCACGTCCGGTTTCAGGAAATCCATATTGGTGCCATAATAATCCTCTACGGATGCTATGTTTCTCCAGTACTCCTTCATCTTATATCCGTAGATCCTTTTCACATCCTTATAGCGGATCAGAATATCCCTGACGAAATCGTATCGATCTTCCTCCGCGCACTTTTCGATCATCTCGATGAGCTGACGGCGGCGCAGTACATAGATTCCGCAGGAAACCGTATTGCTCTTTGCCAGCAGCGGCTTCTCCTCAAACTCTTCCACCCGGCTTTCCTCATTCATACGAATGGTGCCGAAGCGCTCTATGTTCACCTCCGGGTCCATATCGCGGCAGACCACGGTGATATCAGCCTTCTTTTCGATATGGTACTCCAGGACTTTGTTGAAATCCATCTTATAAATACCGTCACCCGACGCAATGACCACATAAGGCTCATGACTGCTCTTTAAAAAAGAAAGATTCTGATATATGGCATCCGCCGTCCCTCTGTACCAGTTGGCATTCTCCGCTGTCATTGCGGGAGTAAACACAAAGAGCCCCCCCTGCTTCCGTCCGAAATCCCACCATTTGGAGGAGCTCAGATGCTCATTCAGGCTTCTGGCATTATACTGGGTAAATACCGCCACCTTCTGTATATGGGAGTTTGACATATTACTTAAAGTAAAATCTATACTGCGGTAACTCCCGGCTATGGGCATGGCACAGATGGCCCTCTTCTGTGACAACTCCTTCATCCTGTGATTGTTACCGCCCGCTAAAATGATTCCAATTGCTCTCACTACTGTTCACCTGCCTTAATCAAAGTTTTGCCACTTGCAAGAGCAGCATCCGTATAATCAGTCGCTTTCGTCACTCCAAAGATCACAGCGTTCTTACCCACGGTAATGCCGCCAGGGATCACACTCCTCTCACCGATGGTCACTATACCGTGATTATAAATATGAGGTGCCGTCTCGTTCTCAGCCTCATCTCCCGCTCCAAGTCTCACATCACTGCCAATCTCCACATCCTCCGCGATGATCGCCTTGTTCAGCTGGCAGTTATCTCCGATCTGAGTCCGGTTCATGATAATGGAATCCCTGACCACTGTACCTTTTCCGATGGTGACGCCGCATCCGATCACGGAATTGTACACTTCCCCGAAAATATTAGTGCCCTCCCCGATAATACTGCGCTCCACCACGCTGTTCTCAGACAGGTACTGGGGCGGTTGGATCTCGCTGCCGGTATAGATCTTCCAGTATTCCTCATAGAGATTGAATTCGGGAACGATGTCGATCAGCTCCATATTCGCTTCCCAGTAGGAACTCAGGGTTCCCACATCCTTCCAGTAACCGGTAAACTCATATGCATACAGGGGCGATCCCTGCTTATGACAATAAGGGATCACATGTTTGCCGAAATCCAGCGCAGGCTGTTCTGCCATGGCGATCAACGCATTTTTCAGGGTTTTCCAGTTAAAGATATAGATACCCATACTTGCCAGATTGCTTCGGGGATGCTCGGGTTTCTCCTCAAACTCCGTGATCTTCCTGTTCTCATCCGCTATCATAATACCGAACCGGCTCGCTTCCTCCATAGGTACCGGCATAACCGCGATGGTCACTTCCGCGCCGTTAGCCTTGTGGAAATCCAGCATAACCTCATAGTCCATTTTGTAAATGTGATCGCCGGAAAGGATCAGAACATAATCAGGATGAAATTGTTCCATGTACTCCATATTCTGGTAAATGGCATTAGCCGTACCGGTATACCATTCACTGTTACTGCTCTTTTCATAGGGGGGAAGTACGGTGACACCGCCGATGTTACGGTCCAGATCCCAGGGAATACCGATTCCGATATGTGTATTTAATCTGAGAGGCCGATACTGTGTCAGAACACCTACTGTATCTACCCCTGAATTAATACAGTTGGAAAGAGGAAAATCAATAATGCGGTATTTTCCTCCAAAAGCTACAGCAGGCTTTGCTACCTTGGAAGTCAGCACTCCCAACCGGCTGCCCTGTCCGCCTGCCAACAACATGGCAATCATTTCTTTTTTAATCATGTCATCACCTCTATCTAGCCTTTTACCTATTTTAGGTATACAAATTATAGCACATCATCCCGTGAAATGGAATATTTATTCTACAAAAAAGTCAATAAATTGTAATTTTTCAGATTCTTTTTGTCTATTTCTCCCAAGAGTCCAAATTTTGTATTCATTTTTTGCTGTCAATATTAACATTTTCTGCATTACAGCCTGTCCCTTTTTATCTTTTTGTTTTTTTATTTGTTTTTTATGCCTTAGATGTTTATAATAAAGATATGGCAACCATGCGGTACCAACCCCGAAAACATTATGTGTTTTTTCGGAGTTTGGCTTTCGCCATGCAGTTACAAAATGTACCTTTTGTTATAAATTCATCTCAGGTGCAATAATATCTCAGATGTCATAATATCTTAGATATAAAAATAATCTACAGATAAGGAAGTGCAGCCAATTATCTATCAGATAAGCTTTTCACACCCATCC
>JAIEKC010000196.1:0-2185 GCA_029064505.1 Acetatifactor sp. | reverse complement strand
CCATTAAATTATAAATTTTCTGTGGGACCAAAGTCTCATCAGTCAACTTTATCCTTACCACAATTGTTCTGTACACTTTTTTATCATTATCGATAAAGTGAAATATCATGGGAAGAACAATATTGGCATTTACAATACTGGCCTGTACATTACTCAATACAAACAGCTTCATCATCCCAAACATATGGATCGCATCCATAATAGAAATCATCTCATCACTAAATCCCTGTCTGTCTCTAATATTGTTTATTCTGCCAATTGTAAAAATGTAAGATAATCCCTCTTTATAGGAAACAACTTTCATATATCTCAGTTCATCTGTCAGTTGCTTATCATTACTGATGAATTCCCTGAATCTTGTATCCGGCTCAAATATAGTATCTTTATGAAAGTCATAATCAATAATACTTATAAAACGATTGCCTTTGTTTCCATTTATCTTCCTGTAACTCAGTTTTTCTTTTTCAACATATACAACAGACTCCGGTGACTGCTCTGTCACCTCCTCCATTTGCTCTTCTTTTAACTTTTCTTTAAGAGTCACTTCATATCTGACATAAAATTTGTCCCCCGATTCGTATCCTACACTGAACTCATAACATACAGTTGCATCCGAAGCGCCAATTTTAATAAACTTATTGGCATCTTTCCATAATTTTTTTCCTGAGGTCAATTGACTTAAAATCTCCAACGCAAAGATGAGTGTGGTTTTTCCGGAACCGTTCTGGCCATACATTCCCAAAATATCCGATCCTGCTTCAAAAATATCTTCTTTCGTATTACAGGTAAATCTTATCTCACCAAATCCGACATTTTTTAAATTCCTGATGGTAACCTTTTGAATTCTTGTTATGAAGTTCATTTATTTATCCTCCATTCCTTCCATACCATACCATAATATATATACCTTATACCACATTTTTGTCAATTTAAACGCGCTTTCGAAATTTTTTATTTCGTTTCTTGCTATAATAGTGCTTTTCTATCCTTCCATTAGAATACTCAAAATCTTACAATATATCCATAAATCACTTTCATTCCTCATTTTGGCCAAACAGTCTGCCTCATGCAGATCAAAAAAAGACAACGCACTCTTCAACAGTCTGCGTTGTCCATCCTTGTCATCTTATTCCCAATCCCGTGAACTTTTTAAATATACCCGGCTCTACAGGATCCACTTCTATCTTTACCTCACATTATCCTTTCCCACTGACCTTCCTCTGCACGTCCTCCCATGCCTCGTCATCAAATACCCTGTCCCGGAAGTATAAGTTCCGGTCCTCCTCCGTGATCGCCCGGAGTACCCTGCATGGGTTTCCCGCCGCAATGACCCAGTCCGGTATGTCCTTTATCACCACGCTTCCCGCTCCGATCACTGTATTGCTGCCAATATGCACTCCCGGACAGATGACCGTGTTGCCGCCGATCCAGACATTGTCCCCGATGGTCACCTCGATCCCGTACTCATAGGCCGTATTGCGGGTGTCCGGATGCACCGGATGTCCCGCCGTATAGATCGCCACATTGGGAGCCATCTGGCAGTTGTCGCCTATGATCACTTTTGCCACATCCAGGATCGTACAATTGTAATTGGCGAAAAAGTTCTTTCCCACTTCAATGTGTGTGCCATAATCACAGTAAAAAGGCGGATTGATAAACGCCCCGTCCGACCTGCCGAGGAGTTCCTTCACGATCCTCCCTATATTTCCAAAATCCGCTCTGTCCGCCGTATTCAGTTCCTGCGTCAGTCTTCTGGCTCTTTTCTGCTCTTCCATAACCTCCGCATCCGAAATATACGGCATCTGCAGATCTCTTCGCTCTCTGTGTGTCATAATTGTGCCCGTTCCTTTCTCTATTGATAGTGTCTGTAACAATTCAGTGACCTGTTTGAACTGTCACGTCTGTCCCCGATGCCACAAAAGTTCTCATGCTGTCGGATTGACAATGGAGCAGCCCAGCTTCACTTCCCGCATGGTGCTCTCACCGTTTCCCATCTGTTCCATCAGCATTTTCACCGCTATCTCGCCGCTTTTCTCATAGGAATAGTGTACGGTGATAAACGGAGGCATAGTCACCCGTGCCAGTTCGGAATCGCCCTGCCCCGCCACCAATATCTGCTCCGGAACCTCTACTCCATGTTCCCTCAGATATCGTCTGGCGCCTGCTGCCATGGAGTCCGTAGCAC
>JAIEKC010000195.1:0-2924 GCA_029064505.1 Acetatifactor sp. | reverse complement strand
AGACATATCTCTGTAATATTCTTTATCAAAAGATATTGCTCACAAAATGCTTCTATGCCAGTACTTGCATCATCTGTCTGTTCATTCAGATTCCACAGCCCCCATGCATCCGACTGCTCCACTACACATGAAAGTTTGATGGTTTACTGTAAAGATGCACACAAACCCGCAAGACGGTACACCGCCTTTGGGATGCGGGTTTGACTGCGCGGTTTCCGCAGGAGAGATACAGGACTTTCACAGCAAGAGGCAGAGTATCTTCCACCTGACAAAAATGTCAATTTTGTCCCGCAATCTTCTATAGCAGGCGCATTCGGACATCTGACTGCCATGCTGACAATGGTATCATAAACACTGTCAGAAAATACCGGGCAGGCATCGACCGGTATGCACAATATACGAAATCCTGCCGACGTACCCGGGCTCTCTTTATACACCTCCAGCCATACCGACGCAGCCGACATAACCAATCCATGAGATGAATCGCTTTCCTTGCGATTCCTTCACAATTCACCCCTTCTCCGACACCAGCCCGTTCTCCGTCAGCCGGTATACCTTGTCACAAACTTCCTCAATATACTTTCTGTCATGGGAAATGCTGATGACCGCTCCCGGGAATTCCGCCAGCATCCTGCGGATGACAGGCCCTGACAATGGCGAGAAATTGCGTGTCGGTTCGTCCAGCAGCAGCACATTTGCTCCCGACAGGCTCATCTTTAACAGCAGTACCTTCGCCTTCTGCCCTCCCGACAGCCCGGCTATGGGATGCGCCATCTCATCGGCGGTATATTTCAGTGACCCCAGATAAGTTCTGATCCTGGTCCGTTCCTCCTTCTCTCCGGAAGTGTCCAGAAAGTCCACGGGAGTCATTTCCAGGTCCAACAGATCCTCATAATTCTGGGGCATATATTCCGCACGGATATCCTCTCTCTCCAAAAGCTCCTCCGCTATCCGCTTCAGAAGCGTTGTCTTCCCCGCGCCGTTCTTTCCCACAATACAGATTTTCTCCGAGCCGCGGATCCGAAGCCGGATATCCCTGGCAAGGACTCTGCCTTCTCCCGGGGCACACAGGCTGTCCAACGTAAAGTCGATAACCCCTTTTCCCGCAGGAATGGCGGCGCTCCCGTCTCCAAGCCTGAAGTAAATGGCGCTTTCCTCCTCCGGTATTTCCGTCATGTTCCGGTCTTCTTTTTCAAATCGCCTTTCCATGGATTTCACGGCATGCATTTTCTTCTTCAGCAGTCTGGCTTTCCCCGGACTCTGACGGGAAATGCTGGCCTGGGCATAGTCCACGCTCTGACAGATCCTCCGAAACTTTTCGTCCCGGATCTTCTTTTCCCGCCGCTGCTCCAGCGCTATCTGCTCCTGTCTGACAAATTTCTCCTGCCGTTCCTCCAGATATCTTTGATAAGGCATATGCGCTATGGTGCACCGGCTCTTCGTCTTCCTCTGGATCTGCTCTATATGAATGACCATATTCGCCGTATTTTCGATGAGCGTCTCGTCATGGGATATAAAGAGCACGATCTGCTTCCAGTCCCTGATCATGTTCTCCATCCAGTCCAGTGTCTCCGCATCAATGTCGTTGGATGGCTCATCCAGAAGGAGCACAGAAGGTCCGGACATAAGCAGGCGCATCATCTGGGCTTTCACCTTCTCCCCTCCGGACAGCGTTCCCATGAGCTGTTCCCCGTAGAAGAACTCCTGCGGAACGCTGAAATCTCTGGCAAGCCCTCCCAGCTCCTTCGGCGTCTTTTCATAGAACGAAGGCTCCTCCGTGAAGAATTCATAGACCGATTTCTCCTTATACTCTCCGGGCAGCTCCTGGGGCAGATAAGCAAGTCTCTCCCCGTTGACGATCTTCTCTCCGACCGCTTCCGCGTAATCTTCCGTCAGGTCGGGATCGTATATCCATTTCAGCAGTGTGGATTTGCCGTCCCCCTCTTCTCCGATGATCACTGCCTTATCCCCCGCATTCAGCACACAGGAGAAGTCCTCCAGCAGAACGCGCAGGTCTTTTTTATGGGTAATGTTTAAATTTTTGATCTGTAGCATAATTCCCTCCGTTCTCAGAGAGGGAACACCCGCGTTGCTCGTCGGAAATCCCATGCCGACTCTGCTCATTCGCGCAAAAAAAGTCTGTTTCCGTTGCCGAAAACAGACTCATACACAAAGAAAACCTCTCTATTTTGCCGGAGGAAAACAAACCTCTGACAAGATCAACGGTTCTGAAATGAGTAAGATAATCTGATTCGGCGTACACAAACTTAACGGGCATCCCTGCCTCTGTTATTGTCAATGTTTGTTTCTTCCTGCTCAAACTATCTGCTGCTCATTCCTTCACCTTCACGAACTCGTGCCTTTCTATCTGATGCACTTATGCTACCACAGTATTCCACAATTTGCAAGCAAAAATTTATGTGTATAACGGATGCCTGAGGCGGGGTAGTAAATACGATATAATCAGGATTACAGAAAGGTAATTCCTTACCGGCTGTAAGGAACTGTCACGAAATAACTTATGCATACGGAAATGCTCCGTGAGACCTCACCTGACGGTAGGTATGTGCTGCTTATAATCACTGATTTTGCAGCTGCACATGGCTGGCAGGCATCTGCCGGGTTTCCGGGAGTATGCCTGCCGCCTTTTTATATGGAGGAAGCCTATTCCACAGCAATTCCCCATTTTTCATATATGTCGTCAGCGCTGTATTGCACGAACTCATATTGAATATAGCAGCGGCCCAAACAAACGACATTCATAAGCCCATATAAAAATGTAAAATATAACATACAGACAGTTGCACTTTGTGGGATGCAAGACCCAATTGGGGAGGCGTAGTGGGACTACGGTGACCAAATTGGGGCGCAGCAGGCCGCGAAGTGGGACGTGCAGACCAAGGAAATGATTTTTCAAACACGTT
>JAIEKC010000194.1:0-3041 GCA_029064505.1 Acetatifactor sp. | reverse complement strand
GTTTTTTAGTGTATGAATACAAGATATATGCGCTTATGAGCTTGTGGTGCGTACATCTTGTGGGTGTTGGAATTGGCGTGTTATTTTTTGAAATATTTCCGAAATTCAAGGTAGACATATCGAATAATTTATGATATTATAATCAGGGTGATGTAACAATTTCGTAATATTTGCACTCGTAGTCTAACGGATAGAACGGAGGCCTCCGACGCCTTTAATGCAGGTTCGATTCCTGTCGAGTGCATTTACATCACCCTGATCTGCCAATTGGGATTGTTTTTATAAAGAGCCGCTTGCGGCTTTTTGCATCTAATGGAAAGGTATTCGGTATGAAGGATAAAAAGTCAGCAATACTTGATTTTATTTTAGATCACTGTAAGATTGTTTTTCCGATTGCACTGATTGCCGTGGTTGCTGTCACGGTTGTCTTTGCGCTGAGTATGAGAAACGGATCGGACGAGGAACCGCCGGAGCTTTCAGGCGTTTCCATATCGGAGGTGGAGAGTGAAGAGAACACACCCTCTGTCGTAGCGGAAGATGTGCCCCTGATGTTGAATGAGAACGGGGAATTGTATACACTTGTTGCAACCTATTACAATGCAAATGCCATGGGTGATATAGAGACTCTTCGGGGACTATACGATGAACTGCCGGAGAACAATATACTCAAGATAGAAGAAATGGCGCAGTATATAGACTATTATTCTACCATTGAAATTTATACCAAGAATGGGTTGACGGAAGACTCCTATGTGGTCTGTGTATTTTACAGACTTCTCTTTGTGAATCACGAGGAGGAATTTCCGGGATATGAGACCTTGTATGTTTGCAGAAATGACCAGGGCGAGCTCTATATCAAGAATGAGGCGAATTTCACCGCGGAGGAGGCCGAATATATACAGGCCGTTGCAGAGCAGGATGATGTCGTGGAATTCAACAACCGGGTAAATCTGGAATATAATGATCTGCTTCGGGAACATCCGGAGCTGCTCGAATATATAAAAGAGCTGAATGATCATGTCAATGTGGCTGTAGGTGAGCGTATGGCGCAGCTGGAGGCAGCGGAGAACAATACACAGACACCGGAAGGTCAGGAAAATCAGGAGGGGCAGGAGCCGCCCGCATCCGGGGATAATGGAGATCAGCCCCAGCCGACGGAGCCTGTACCGGAGCCGACGGGACCTCAATATGCCACAGCGACTACCACCGTGAATGTCAGAAGTTCGGACAGCGAGCAGGCGGATAAGCTGGGCAAGGTGACCGGAGGAGAAACTGTGCAGGTGCAGGAAGTACGCGTCAACGGCTGGACGAAGATCGTGTACGACGGCAAAGACGGTTATATCAAGTCAGAGTATCTGCAGATGCAGGAGAGTGCGGCCGGTGCGGAGGTTATCGGTACGGTTACGGCTTCCACCAATATCAATGTGCGTGCGTCGGCCAGCGAGACAGCGGACAGACTGGGTGTGCTGGCAGGCGGTGAGTCCGTTGATCTGCTGGAAAACCTGGACGGATGGTGTAAGATCAAGTACAACAACCAGATAGGGTATGTGAAGGCGGAATACGTGGAGTGACGATGATGTCGGATTTCAGGATCACATGGCAGATTATGTGCTGCGCCTGATCGAATCATAACAGATCGATTTTTGATGAAGGCGGCGTACATCTGTCAGACGGCAATTTTCAAATGTAATTTGGAAAATCTGAATATAAAACAGAATAAAATTGATCTTTCAGGACAGCCTATACAGGGAATGATGTGTAGGCTGTCTGTTTTTTATGCGTTGTCAGAGGCAGACGGAAACAATTCTTTGAAATATGTGGTGAATGTCTGTTGTTCAGGTATTTCACCCCGATATTTTCAGAACGGAGAACAACATGACACCACAGGAAATAAAAGTGTATCGGGAAATTCAGCGAAATGCGGATATGGCAATGAAAGCCATTGATACCATTGCGGAGAAGGTAGAGGATGAAGACCTGTCGTTTCAGATATCCAGGCAGTCACTGAAATATTCCGAACTGCATAATGAGGCTGTAAAACAGTTGATCGATGCAAAGACCCGTCCCCTTCAGAGCAGCCATTTGTCGGACGCCATGCTGAAAACAGGGCTTCGATATAATACTATGCTGAATACCAGTACAAGTCATCTTGCGGAACTGTTGATCAGGGAGAACAATAACGGAATCATCCAGATGGAGAAGGTGCTGAAAGCAAATGGAAAAGCCGGGGAGAAATCAACAGCGCTGGCAAAGCAGTTGATTGATTTTGAGGAGAAGAGTGTGCGGAGCCTGAAGGATTATCTGTAAAGCGAATGCCGGTTCCGGATTAAAAGATTGCTCTTGCCTGTCTGCCAACAGGTACTTGTGCAAATTGTATAAATAATATCAGGAAACTTTTACAATTTAATGAAATAAAGTGAGTTGTCGATTTTGCATTCAGAGGTTATAATAATGTATGGAATAAGTTGTATACAAGTATCCACATAAACTATATTAAGGAGGAAATAACAATGTCATATGTTGATGAGGTATTTGACCTGGTAGTTGCAAAGAATCCTGCGCAGCCCGAGTTTCATCAGGCGGTTAAGGAGGTATTGGAGTCCCTTCGTGTGGTGATCGAGGCAAATGAGGAAAAGTATCGCAGAGATGCGCTTCTGGAGAGACTGGTTACTCCCGAGAGACAGCTTCTGTTCCGTGTACCCTGGGTGGATGACAAGGGACAGGTTCAGGTGAACAATGGTTTCCGCGTTCAGTTTAATTCCGCGATCGGACCTTACAAGGGAGGTTTGAGACTTCATCCCAGTGTAAATCTTGGCATTATCAAGTTTCTGGGTTTTGAGCAGATCTTTAAGAATTCCCTGACCGGTCTGCCCATCGGCGGCGGCAAGGGCGGCTCTGACTTTGACCCCAAGGGCAAATCCGACAGAGAGGTAATGGCATTCTGTCAGAGCTATATCACGGAATTACATAAATATATCGGCGCTGACACCGATGTTCCCGCAGGTGACATCGGAACCGGTGCGCGTGAGATCGGTTATATG
>JAIEKC010000193.1:0-4346 GCA_029064505.1 Acetatifactor sp. | reverse complement strand
GCTGAAAATTGACGATACAAATATAGATTATCCTGTCATGCAGACGACCGATAATGAATATTATCTTGACCATAACCTGAATCAGGAATATGATAAGAATGGGTCGATCTTTATGGATAAGGATTGTGATGTACTGGAACCCAGTACGAATTACATATTATACGGGCATCACATGAAGAGCGGTCAGATGTTCGGAAACCTGGACCGGTACAGCAGTGAAAAGTACTATGAGGAACATCCTTACATCCAGTTCGATACAATATATGAGAAGGGACTCTATCAGGTCATGTATGTGTTCCGCTCTCATGTATACAGCGAGGAAGAGATCGCTTTCAAGTATTATCAGTTCATTGATGTCAACAGTGAGCAGGAATTTAATTCCTATATGCGGGAGATGGCAGAAATGTCATTTTATGATACAGGGGTGACTGCAGAGTATGGGGACCAGCTGCTGACGCTTTCCACCTGTGATCATCAGGAGAAGGACGGCAGATTTGTAGTGGTAGCGAAGAAAATCGCAAAGGAGTAAAGAAGATGGCGAAGGCTGTTAAGAAAAAGGGTAAAAACAGAAGACTGAAAAGATCGGTAAGGAAGACGTTAGGGGCGTTGTTCCTTGCATCGGCTCTGGCTGTGGCGGCGATCCCCACAGAGGGGCTGTTGGCTGCGGACGGAGATGCGGCGCTTCCTCCGACGGCGGCCAGAGTGGATCGGCCTCATACCGGAGGGGCGGGAGACACGGATCCCATGAAGGTGTCCATAGCGGGATTGAAGGAAACGGTACCCACCGGCAGTGCATGGAGTAAGACGGCTATTCCGGACGTGACAGGGTCTGAATTTGACAATAAGGTATATACCAGTGAGAATCTGAACCTGCAGTTTGTGGTGGCTAATATGCATACCCAGAATGCCTATGCTGTGATCGTAGGATACAATAACCAGATGCAGCAGAATAATGTGGGAGATAAGCTGACCATCCCCAGAACAGTGGACGCCTATACCACTTTTATGGGACGTTCCTGTGCCATAGGCGGAAACAACGGAGAACTTCTCTTTTACCGGGCGCAGGTAGGTACGGAGGATACGGTCAGCGGTAATGATATAGTACAGGTACCTCATTATGAGTATCGTCCCTGTCTCTTTGACAACATAGCAACCTGGCAGACACAGGAGTATGATGAAAATACAAACCCTACAGAGGGACTCTTTTTTATCAGTGGACTGACGGCGTATAATGATCCAAACTACAGGTTTGATGACGACGGTGTGCCATACATGGCAGATGGATCGCCAATACCTGAGAGTACATGGAGACGGGCACAGAGTACTCTGACCCAGCGTATCAAGGGAATACCGGTATATTACATCGGAAATCAGTATGTGAATGTAGGGGCTACCAGTAAGACAGAGGCGCAGGATGTTACTCCTGAACACGGCATCTTCAGCGGTGCAAATGTGAATTCTCTGGTGGTGGAGCCCAACCTGGTGGGGATCGGCAGTTATGCTTTTGCCGGAACCGATATCAAGACGGTGGAGCTGAGTAACACTATCAAGGAGATTGGCAATTATGCTTTCAGCGGGTGTCCCTCCCTTTCGACTTTCAAGATTGATGACACGGCCACCAGCGTGGTGATCGGAGATCACGCATTTGCCAACTGCGCTTCCCTGGTGGAATTTGATGCGAAGAAAGTGATCAAGATCGGCGATTCGGCTTTTGAAGGCTGTGGGCGGCTTGCAAGAGTGAATCTGCTGATCGAAGGAGATACCGGCGCGCTGCAGAATCTCGGCTATTATGCTTTTGCCGCATGTACCAGTTTGAAAGAGATCGTTTTCCCTGTCACATATGCGGAAGTAATACCGATCAGCACTTTTATGCGCTGTATCAGCTTAAATCACATTTATGCCACAGGCAACTGGCCTACAATGAATTTTGAGGAAAAGGATAAGGACTATTATTCTTTCGAAAATTTCCGCTTGGATTGTGCTGCCGACTTTTACTTTGAGGGCGCACGGGGCTGTGATTTAGAGACAACAGTCGTACCGAATTACTTTGCTTATAAGTTTACCGGTGAGGAGGTCTACGAGAAGAGGGTTCCGGACGAAGCATCCAGACAGGATGACGGCAGCTATAGATATAATGCTACTTTTCAGGTGACACGCGAAGGACAGACCAATATCGGAGCAATCACACGTGTTCAGATCGATCCGGGACTCCAGAATCTGAAAATACCGGGTGTCGTAGGTCCCTTATCGATCACAGCGATCGGCGAAGGCGGTTTTGAAGACAACTGCGATCTGACCAGTGTAGTCATTCCTCCTACTATCACAAGTATCGGAGTCAGAGCATTTAAAGGATGCCATAACCTGAATTCTGTGATCTTTGAGGATGCATCCAAGATCAGCCGCGCAAATATCGGAGCGGATGCTTTTGCAACACAATCTTTGGGCACAGGTCATAACTGTAGTCTGAGTTCTGATCCAAAGCTTTACTTTACGGGAGCGGTTCAATCGGATGTAGGACCATTCCAGTATGCTATGGATAAGGATGTATATATCAGTGCAGGCAGTCAGACTCCTACGCATATTACGTATTACAGCGGATGGCCCAGCAATTTGACTGTGGAGAACGTGGACGGCGTGGCAACATTGACCAATTATCCTACGATTCAACAGCTGATGCAGCAGGGAGGCTCATTCAATAAGGATAATTATCCGTATTTTACAATGAATGAAAACTATGAGCCGGCTGCCTATGTTGCCTTTTACAAGTATTTGGGAATGGATGCCAGTCAGCAAAGCAGCCTCGAAAGCTTTATTACGAACAAATATCCGGATTATGATCTGCAGTTCGGAAGTCTCAACGGGTACGAGACAGAGATCATTCAGAGTACATTGAATGTCCTGATTCCGGAAGGTGTTGTAGCAATTGAAGAAGGTCTGTTTGACAGACTGGAAGCGGAGGGTGATTACAAGTATCTGCAGAGTACGGGAGATTTAAGGCAGGATACCATTACCAGCGGGGATGCGGTACCAGTAGACCGTCTGATCTCTACTAAAACAAATCAGCCTCTGGGTAAGACTTTTACCGTGAATTTCAGGGAGATTACGGCGGATAGCTTTGCCAACTGCAAGATGCTGGAGACTGTCAATATCGGTTCGGGCACGGAGAGTATCGGGGATCATGCTTTTCAGGACTGCAGCTTTCTGGAGAATGTCAACATAGGTCCAAATGTGAAGGAGATGGGTATAGCTCCCTTCATCAGATGTAACAAGCTTGACCGGGTGAATTTGAATTATATCCAGCCGAATAATAACTTCCTGTGTGAGGAAAGTGTACTCTTTGGAAGGGCAGCGGACGGATCGGTGACTAAGATCATTGAATATCTGAACGGAGCGGATTATCAGGTTCCTTCCAGGGATGTACTGGCGAAGACCACAGAGATCGCACAGGAAGCTTTTAAGGATACAAATGTGCAGACGGCGGATTTCAGTGAATCCTCTATCACAACGGTTCCCAGGTATGCCTTTGCGAATACCAAGAGCCTGCAGAATGTGACGATTCCTCATACTGTAACTGCCATAGAAGGATTTGCTTTTGAGAACAGTAACATAAGATTTTTATATAATATTCCTTCGACTCTGTACAGCATAGAGTCAACGGCTTTTGACGGAGTGCCTAATTATTGTACTCTGTACAGCCCGGAAGGATCCATTGCGCAGAGATTTTCTCATAATAATCCGGATCATCCGAACCTGAAATGGCAGAAAGAGACAGAGATCGCTTATTATACGATCAATTTCTTCTATGAGGATGCGGAAGGCAACAAGGTTTATGTTCATACGGAGGAAAATGTGAAGGCGGGTGATTCCGTGGACGTAGACAGATTGCTGAAGGAAGGGGCATTTGACGAACTTCCCAAAGAGATTAACGGTCTGGTATTTAAGAGAACATGGCTGCCTAAGGATAACTATATAAATGTATCCGGAGATACATCTACGCTTGAGGTTCGTGCTGTATATGGTGAAGCCAGCAAGCATACCATTACTTTCCTGGGTGAAGATGACTCTATCATCGATTCGCGAGAAGTCTTTGTAGGCGGAACTTTATACATTCCTCCTGCGCCCCTTGTGGAAGGGAAAACTTTCAGCGGTTGGCGTTATATAGGTCCGGAACTGCCGGGAACGTACACACTTGACGATATCGATACCGTTGAGGATGACATGAATTTCCAGGCTGTATATACGCTGAACGGCGGGGGAGATAACCCCGGAGGAGATACCCCTGGGGGAGATAATCCCGGGGGAGATAATCCTGGGGGAGATAATCCTGGAGGAGATAATCCTGGAGG
>JAIEKC010000192.1:0-6043 GCA_029064505.1 Acetatifactor sp. | reverse complement strand
AGATGTGTATCAGAGTCAGGTAATACACGAATTTATACATCATATAGTACACCCTATTGTTGAGAACCGGAAAGATGAAATTCTGTGTTGCAATTTTACCAATCTCGATATTGATACTTCGTATTATCTCAATAATGATGAAGTGGGAATATTGAATGCTTTTGAAGAATATATGGTGCGTGTACTTACAGATGCGATTGTCAATGGTAATGTTCTCGAAACCTTGGAGGTGTTTTTTGATCAAGAGATAAATCAATTCATGCGAACACCGCAAGTTTAACAGGTTGTCCAATGAACGCAATACACTGAGTACAAAACGTAGACTTGTGCGCGGGGTGTATTTCGCTCTCAAACGTCGAGAGCTTATTACCCGCCGAAAATGGTCCGACATTCTGATGAATAGTTTCCCTTGTTTCGGCTCATAAGGGCAAAAACAAGGGAATATATATCAGATTTGCACATTTAACAGGAAAAGCGCTCTGAAAACACAGGGCTTTCGGAGGATAACTAAGATAAATCTGAATTATGGAGATTACAGTATAAACAAAGAGTTTGAAAGTACAGGGATCAAGAAGCTGATAAGGTTATTTGATTGTTTTGTGGCTGCCAGTTCCATGGGAATTGTCTTTGTTGACGAGATGGATTCTAATCTGAATGATGTTTACTTATGTAAATTGATTGAATATTTCATGTATTATGGCAAGGGACAGTTATGCTTTACCACACATAATCTGGATCCTATGGCTATATTAAAGGAGAATAAAAATTCCATAGACTTTTTATCCAGTGATAACCACCTGGTATCATGGACATCCAGGGGAAATGCTTCTCCGGAGAATTGCTATAAAAACGGGATGATAGAGGATTCGCCTTTTAATATAGATGCTACGGATTTCGTAGGAATATTAGGGGAGTGAGTCATGGCAATACAAATGATATAAGAGAGTTAGATAATATTGATAAATATTGCAAAGAGAATCATTATGATCTGATATGGTTTTGCCATGATGTTGAAGAGGTGTATCTGGGCCGGAAAGCTCCGGATTCTCAGAAGGTTCAGGAAGCTGCTGCATTCAGAAGAAAGAAACAGATAGAAAAATTACAGTCAGGTAAATTGTCCTGTGATGGAAAACATGTATGTACAAGCAATATTCTAAATGTACTTGATAAATATTTATCCAGAAAAGAATGAAGGTATTAACGGATATCCGGGCAGAGGAAACAACATACAAATGAAGTGTGGGAGGTAATGCAATGCAAAATGATCTTGATAAAAAGGAAGAAGAGAAACAGTCTGATATTAGCCTGCCTGTGTTTCAGAGACCTTTTCGTGTAAGAGTCCGCGAGGGCTGGGATAAATTTCTGAGAGGTGAGGAAAAGCTCAGGGAATTGATCGATCAAAAGGCCGGCAGTGAAATGATCGCAGAATATTTTGCGGATTTATTGGCGCCTGCATTTGAGAATGTATTCGCGGAGGTTGGCTTTAATGGAGAAAAGTATGAATTGATCTTAAATCTGGAGGGTTCCTGGTCGCGTTTGTTTTCCATGACATATTTTCAGCGCCATGCTCCTGAAGAAGTGCGGAAACACTGGAATATACTTGTAGGGCGTCAGTCCCGGGAGTATAGAACGGAAGAAGAATGGAAATACGGGGTTCAGATATCCGGAAATACTGTGTATGCCGGTGAAATTCAGATCTGGACCGAATGGGAAAACAAGGAGGCAAAGGTATTCATCTATTGCGAAAAGCTTCTCCCCCTCCTGCAGGAGAGGGAAAACGAGGCATATCATATTGCATACATAATGTTGGATTATGCCATCGGCGAGCTCGCGGAAATGAAATATATCTGTGAATTGCATATTCTTGATGCTCCCCATGAGAGGGCTCCCCTGTCAATGGCACAATTGCTGCCACATTTTATGGAGAATCTTTCTCTGGGACGGGAGGAATTGTTTGATGCCGGGCGTTATTGCGAGATGTACTGCGGATACCGCATGAGGCCTGACGAGGAAGCTCATGACGGTCTGCGCAGGGATGTGATCGTGGGTTCGGGATGTTTTATGTCTCTGCTGAATGAATTCTGGCATGGGGAGACATACAGTATGGATGCTTACCATAAGGACGGTATTGTGGCGGGCTATTTCTGCTTCCCTTTATATGGGTTTGAGGGTGATGATAAGAGCACGCAGATATTGGATTTCCGTGACGATTCGGCAGAGATGATAGAGAAGACGGCAGGATTGGACAGCTTTACATATATTGGCGGGGCTACCGGTATTTACTATGGATATCTTGATTTTATCGCCTGGGACCTGAAAGCGGTACTGGATGCTGCGGCCGCTGTTTTTGAGAAATCCGGTCCGGACTGGGTGATGTTCCACAGCTTCCGGCAGGAGGCGAAAGGGATCATGCTTTTTAAAAGGAATAAGGAATAAGGGATAGTCTAAAAATTTTAGCGGAGGTAGGAACATGAAAGTATTGATGATCAATGGAAGTCCAAACGCAAAGGGAAACACTTATGTCGCCCTGCATGAGATGGAGAGAGTATTTGCAGATGAGGGGATCGGGACGGAGCTCCTGCATATCGGCAACAGGGATATCCGGGGCTGCATCGGCTGCAGGCAATGTGCCAAGAACGGGAGATGTGTGTTTGACGATGCGGTAAATGAGGCGGCGAAGAAATTTGAGGAATGTGACGGACTCGTGGTGGGAAGCCCTGTTTACTATGCTTCTGCCAATGCCACGCTGATCGCCTTCCTGACCAGACTCTTTTACAGCACTCCCTTTGATAAGACTATGAAGGTGGGCGCTGCGGTGGCGGCGGCAAGGCGCGGAGGACTTACGGCAACTTATGATGAATTGAATAAATTTTTTGGGATTTCAGGAATGCCTATTGCTTCCGGGCAGTATTGGAACGGTATCCACGGCGCAGTGCCGGGGGAGGCGGAACAGGATGTGGAAGGGATGCAGATGATGCGCACCCTTGCTCATAATATGGCATTTCTGATGAAAAGTATTGCGCTCGGGAAAGAGAAGTACGGTGTTCCGGAGAAGGAATCTTTTGCAAGGATGAATTTTATCCGTTAGAAAGGCTGTTTCTTTTCTGCTTACTGTGCGGAGGAACCTTTGGACTGGAGGATTGAGTTTATTTCCTGCAAAAGGGGGTGCAGCATGTTCGATTTGCGACTTGCTGCGCCCCCTCTTTTGATTACTGAAGTCCCGTTACGCCTACCATATTGGTTCTTGCATCTCAAAAAGTGTGACGCACACCCCAGGGAAAGCATTTTTCAAACACGCTCTAGCGCATTATAAAGGCATTCACTTCGTCCATCTCCGGCATCACGCGCAGAGCTCCCTTTCTGGTGGTGACGATGGAGGCCGCCGCGTTTGCGAAGGTCAGCATCTCTTTCAGCTTCTCCTCATCCAGTTGATTCAAACCATACTTCAAGATATGATGCAGGCAGCAGGCTCCGAAAGTATCTCCCGCGCCTGTGGTCTCTATGGTCGTCTCCTGTAAGAAAGGAGCAGCTTCTACCCGAAGATCCTTATAATAAGCGCGGCTTCCGTCTTTGCCCATGGAAAGCATGATCAGGGGAATGTGGTACTGTTCTTTCAGTCTCCGGATACCGGCATCGAAATCATTTTCTCCGGTGAACCACTGGATCTCATTATCCGAGATCTTCAAAATATCACACTGGGAAAAGCCATATGCCGCCTGTTCTTTCGCGTCTTCAAGGGATGCCCACAGGGGCGGCCGCAGATTCGGATCAAAGGAGATCAGGGCGCCGCTTTCTTTGGCGATCGCTACCGCCTTTTTGGTGGTTCTGCGTACAGCTTCATGTGTCATGGAGAGCGTACCGAAATGGAAGATTTCTGTGTTTCTGATGATATCTTCCTGAAGTTCATATTCTCTCAGCATCATATCCGCACCGGGGTTGCGGTAAAAGGAAAAGTCCCTGTCGCCGCCGGGCAGCGTTTCCACAAAGGCAAGGGTGGTTCGGACATCTTCATCCATAATCAGATTGGAGGTATCGATCCCCACCTCGTCCAAAACTGCTTTCAGGCGGTTTCCGAAAATATCCCGCCCTACCTTTCCGATGAAGGCTGTCTTTCTCCCGGCCTTATTCAGCATAGCCAGCACATTGCAGGGGGCGCCGCCGGGATTGGCCTCGTAAATCGGATTTCCCTGCCCGCTTATTCCGTTTTCCGTAAAATCGATCAGGAGCTCTCCCAGAGCTGTCACATCAAATCTTTTCATATATATAATCAAACCTTTCTGCAATCTGTGAATGATTCCTTTTTCGTACCGTGATTGTATTGTAACGATGATACAATAAGTCCTTATTCCGGGCATTCAGAGGCCGAATGGCCATCCATACCGTGATCATGCACATTGTTTTATACCAGATCGTATTTTACCACATCCATATTCACGGTTCCGTCCGCGATAAAGGAAATGCCGTCCGCCTCCTGGTCGGTATACAGGACGGCTGACAGAGCCTGTTCTCCGTCGTTTACAAAAACCTCCACACTGAACCGATCCAGAATGATCCGTAGCTTGAGTTGCCCGTCCATATGGTTTACCTTGCTGCGGCGCTGGTGGATGATCGCTCTTCTGGAACCGGAAAACTTTCTGTCGATCTTCAGCACGGACTCATGAGGGCGGAAACCGAGGGAAGTGTGGTACTGATCGTTCTGGGCAAAGCGGATTGCAAATTTCCGGTAAAGATCACAGCCCTCCTCCGGGCGGATGACCACTTCCATATCGATCCTGCGGCCGTTGACACCTTCCAGTCTGACAGTTCCTGATACAGTGACATTCTTATGTACGGTCTCGTTCTGCCTCATGGATTCCAATTCCCTGAGAGGAGCCTGGTACAGGCGTCCGTTTTTAATGGATAATTCCCGGGGAAGGCTCATCTGGCCAAACCACCCCTTCTCATGCATTCCCCGATGGCTGCAGGTATCCCAGTTCTGCAGCCATCCGATCATTACCCGCCGTCCGTCCTGTGTGAGGATTGTCTGAGGGGCATAGAAGTCAATGCCGTAGTCAACGGACTGATTGGATTCTTCCGTAAAGTCTTCCGTCTCTCTGTTGTAATCGCCGATCAGGCAGAGTGTTCCATTGCCGTTATGATACTCGAAGCCTGAGGGCATCATATCCTGGGGGCTGGTCAGCAATATCCATTTCCCGTCCAAGGGGAAGAAATCGGGGCATTCCCACATTTTTCCGAAACGGTTGTGATTTTCGGCCAGAACTTTTTTGTAGTGCCATTCGAAACCGTCCGCACTGGAGAAGAGCAGAATCTGCCCGCTTCCGTCCGCAGGCCTGTTCCCGATGACACAGCGATAGGTGCCGTCTTCCTCTCTCCACAGCTTCGGATCCCGGAAATCGTATCTGCTGCAGTCTTCCGGCAGATCTTTTCCGTCCAGAACAGGATTCTTTTCGTATTTTATGTAATCTATACCATCTCCTACAGCGAGACATTGGGTCTGTACTTCAGCGTAACCGCCGTTGGCCTGCCGCTCCCGGACTACACCTGTATACATTAACAGATGTCTTCCGTCAGAGAGTTTCAGGGCATTGCCGGAGAAGCACCCGTCTCTGTCATAAATCTCATCCGGGGCCAGTGCTGCCGGCAGATGTGTCCAATGCAGCAGATCCCGGCTGACCGCATGCCCCCAGTGCATGGGTCCCCAATGAGTGTCGTATGGATAATATTGATAAAATAAATGGTATTTTCCTCCGTACCAGCTGAGTCCGTTGGGGTCATTCATCCAACCGGTGCGTGAGGATAAATGAAAGGCAGGGCGGTCTTCTTTAGAAATTGATTTTCCGAAAGCTTCTTCGTATTTGCGGGCTTCCCATAATGTCTGACTTGTCATATCGAATCCAACGCTCCTTTTCATGATCTTTCCTCCAGTTTATCATTTTGTTTATATTTTCACAATAGAGTTGTCATTTCTTTTTGAGCAGGTGTTCATATTAACTGTAAAAGTTACTATGCCATTCCGGCATCGCGAAGTCAAAACCATGTTGCT
>JAIEKC010000191.1:0-2246 GCA_029064505.1 Acetatifactor sp. | reverse complement strand
AAGGAGTATCGTCTGAAGCGTCAGATGTGTATAAGAGATATGATTAAGGAATATCGGATTCTGTAAACACTGATGCTGGAAATGGAGATTCAGGAAGTGCGGATTCGGGAAATGCAGATGCAGGAAGTACAGATTCAGAAAAGGTGAAAACGGATGACAGCAGTCAGCCTGCATCGGAGACGGTTAGACCTGCAAAGGAAGAGGTTCTCGCCATGCGGGAGCAGGTTCTGGAAGGAATGTCTGCGGAGGAAATAAAGCGCCTTACGGAAAATATCAAGGTGGCGAATCAGAGGATGGAATCGGCATATCTGTATGATTCCCTGTTCGAGAAGCTGGAGGATAAAGACAGTCTTTACTGGAATTATTTCGATGAAAAGGGTGACATCCAGGTGGGATGGACATTTGACGGAAGCTATCAGGAGATGCGGAGCATCATGGAAAAGGAAAACCTCACAAAAGAAGAATTCGATTCCGAATATGGCACACCTGTGATGGTCTATAATCGTTTTAACGCGGAAAATTTTATAAATCTGATGGAAGAGATGAAAGAACTTGTACAAAATGAAGCGCTGAGGAATGATATGCAGCAGCTCATTGATGAGACAGGTCTGGCTGCCGAAAACCATGAGATGGAGCATGCAAGCAATATCTATAAGATCCTTCATGACATGGACTATTATCTGCTGCGGTATGGCCCGGAGGATGTAGGGCAGTATGTTCAGGATGCGTCCACCATAGGAAAGTATTATGGGGTGTTATCTGTTTATAAGGGAGAGTCTGATCAATGGCAGTTACAGGAAGAAGCGCTGATGGCGGCGTTAAATGAGAGGACGGATTACTACAGGGCCAGTGCCTATTATGCGGATATTGTGGATTACTGGGAAAATGTGAGGGGAGTCAGGGACATCGCCAACCATACAGACTTCCTTTTTGCCACGGACACCCGCTATTATACGGCGGAGGATTTCAAGGAGGAGCCTTCCCTTGTGATACACCTGGCGAAGAATGAGATTTATGCGCGGCACGGATATATTTTTAAAGACCCGGATCTGTACAATTATTTTATGGGCTGTATCTGGTATGAACCGACCATCGCACCGGAGGATTTTGACGTGTCGGTGTTGAATGAGTATGAGCGGAAAAATGTGAAGGTTTTGGCGGAACTGGATAATTTTTAGGAATCCGGGCGGATTTACCCGGATGTCCTGTACTGCGTGGGAGTCATTCCCAGCCGGCGCTTAAAAGCGGAGCAGAAGATACTTTCACAGGTGAAACCGGTTTGATAGCAGATATCCTTTACGGTAAGCTTCGTATTTTTTAACAGGTACTGGGCTGTTGCGATCCTGGTATTGAGGATATATTCATGAGGGGTAAAGCCGGTTTCCCTTTTAAAGGTACGGATGAAATGATAATGGCTTAAGCCCGCTCTGGAAGCCAGGTCGGATACGCTGATCTCTTCCGCGGAATGCTCATTGATGTAGGTTATGATTTCTTCCGCCACAAGGGAATAACTGCGGGTATTTTTCCGGTCGGGAAGATACAGCATAAATTTCGTTATAATGTCATTCAGATACTTGGACAGAAGGGGTTCCCGAACCACTGCTCCCGTATGAAATACATTATAGATGGAGGTAAGCTTGGAAAGCACCGGATAAGGATCCGGCATGGCAAATACATTGCCCAGACGGGAGGTGACAATGCCATAATAATCTCTTGCGGTGATTCCGTCAAAATGGCACCATAAACACTCCCAGCCGATGGAAGTGGAATAGGCATGACTCTCGTAACAATCCAACAGGATAAAGCTGTTGGATTGCACATGATATTTGCGGTCCTCTATTTCCAGATCCAGCTCTCCCTTCTGAATGTACATTAATAAAAAGCTGTCATAAGAGTCTCGTTTCAAAGAATATCCCGGTTCATACAGAAACCGGCCGCACTGCAGGGGATATAAGAATACATCCAGCGCTGTCCTGCTGGGGGAGTAGATAAAATATTCCGATCCCTCTCTGACAAATTCTTCCTGTGATTTCATAGATCATCTTTCCATTTGAATGGAACACTCCACCCAATCCGAAATACGTTCCGTATGCTTTAGCCAGTCCGGTTGAAAGCCGGTAGAGGAATAGCCGCGGCCATTGAAAAAGTACTCCTGGGGAAACACGTCCTCACCGATCCAGCGCAGGTTCTCACCCGGTATTTCGTAATCGAAGCTCCAGTTTTGCCAGAAGCCCAGCATGGAATCG
>JAIEKC010000190.1:0-1471 GCA_029064505.1 Acetatifactor sp. | reverse complement strand
CGTAAGACGGAGAATGATCGAATCAAATGATCGGATCATTCGGGAAAACAGGAAAATATACTGCCTGACTTTAAATATGGAACTGAGAAAAGCGGGAAGGCCTGCGCCCCTGTACAGTTGAGTCCATATTTTCCGGAAGAGAGGATGTATCATCATGTTTACACAGATTATGGGAACCAGTGATGTCGAAACAGACGGCATGGAAATATTCAATAAACCGACACAGGTTAAGAAAGCGAAGATCATTGGAACAGACAGTGTCGAAACCAAAATAACAGACAGGGAATGGAGACATGACAGAAGAGTACAGAGTCTTAATAGAGAGCGAAGACAAAAATTTCTGACAGTGGGATTGGCATTAGCTGTGATCATCTGCATGTTCCTGATCTGTGCCATATCCTATAGCTCCATCAAGGCTCAAGCCAACACCGGTTTCAAATACTATACCGGAGTTACTGTGGAAAAGGGAGAGACTCTCTGGAGTATTGCTGACAGGTATATCGATTATGAACACTATGAGGACAAGAATGCCTATATTACAGAGATACAAAATATTAATCATTTGGATAATGATGAAACTATACTGGCAGGACAGCTGCTGATCGTGCCCTATTATTCTATGGAGTATATTCCTTGATCAGCAGCTGCCCAAAACCAGGCGAATTCCGCTGAAAACGCGTGTTAAATATTGCTATTTTTCTCTTAAATGAACCATTTTAGCGGCTTTCCTGCGACGCTCATCTTCCTGAGCCGCATAATGCTTTCTTGTCGTATTGACATCCTTATGTCCCAATACGTCCGCTACCAGATAAATGTCTCCGGACTCCTGGTAAAGTGTAGTGCCGTAGGTACTTCTGAGCTTATGCGGAGTGATCTTCTTTAAAGTGGTTACTCTGGAAGAATATTTCTTTACCAGATTTTCCACGGAGCGCACAGCCATTCTGCGGTTCTGCAGAGACAGGAACAACGCGTTCTCATGTCCTTCGGAGGGAATGATATGATTTCGCTCTTCCAGATAATCTAAAAGTGCAGTTTCCACCTCCTCACCGAAATAGATGATCGCCTCGTAGCCGCCTTTGCGTCTGATCTTGATTCCGTTTACCTCAAAATTAATATCGGAAATATCCAGACCCACACACTCGGAAACACGGATTCCGGTACCCAGGAGCAGTGTCAGGAGAGCCACATCACGCAGTTTTGTTTTTTTGTGGTATTCCAGTTCCTTTTTGGTCAGCTTCGTTCCATCCTCCACCTGGTCCAACAGTATGGCTACCTCATTTGGCTCCAGACGAATGATCTCTTTTTCGTGCAGTTTGGGAAGAGGTACGAGAGCAGCCGGATTAGTGCTTATCATTTCATTTTGATAGAAATAATTGTAAAAGCTGCGCAGAGACGCAAGCTTTCTCGCTTTTCCCCGTTCTTCATTGGATATGTCTTTACCGGATTTCTGATAAAGAGACATATATTGAAG
>JAIEKC010000019.1:0-3166 GCA_029064505.1 Acetatifactor sp. | reverse complement strand
GGCATCAAGAATCTGAAAATAAAATATAACAAAGTATTCGGCTATTACTTTGAAGTCACCAATTCCTATAAGAATATGGTTCCGGAGGACTATATCCGCAAGCAGACCCTGGCCAATGCGGAGCGGTATACCACACCCCGGCTGAAGGAACTGGAAGACACCATCTTAAACGCGGAGGATAAGCTGACGGCGCTGGAATATGACCTGTTCTGTAAGATCAGGGAGTCCATTGCCATGGAGCTGGAACGGATCCAGAAGACCGCAAAAGCGATCGCGAAGCTGGATGTCTATTCGTCCCTTTCCCTGGTGTCGGAGCGGAATCACTTTGTGCGGCCGAAGCTCAACGGCAGGGGAACCATTGACATCAAGGACGGAAGACACCCTGTGGTGGAGCAGATGATCACCAACGATCTGTTCATTGCCAACGATACATTTCTGGACAATGGCAGTCATTGTATCAGTATTATCACAGGTCCCAATATGGCTGGTAAATCCACCTATATGCGGCAGACGGCGCTGATCGTGCTGATGGCACAGATCGGCTGCTTTGTGCCCGCCAAAAGCGCCAACATAGGTATTGTGGACAGGATCTTTACCAGAGTGGGAGCCTCCGACGATCTGGCGAGCGGCCAGTCTACCTTTATGGTGGAAATGAACGAGGTGGCCAATATTTTGAGAAACGCCACCGCCGACAGTCTGCTGATACTGGACGAGATCGGACGGGGCACGTCCACCTTCGACGGTTTGAGCATTGCCTGGGCCGTGATTGAGCATATCAGCAATCGAAAGCTCCTGGGGGCCAAGACTCTCTTTGCCACTCACTATCATGAACTGACCGAACTGGAAGGCAAGATGAGCAATGTGAACAATTACTGTATTGCGGTGAAGGAATGCGGGGACGATATCATCTTCCTGAGAAAGATCATCAAGGGGGGCGCTGACCGCAGCTACGGCATTCAGGTGGCGAAGCTGGCAGGGGTGCCGGATATGGTCATCGACAGGGCGAAGGAAATCGCGGAACAGCTCAGCGATAATGATATCACGGAGAAAGTACAGAGCATTTCCGTCGATGTAAAGAGCGAGGGCAACCCTAAGAAGCAGCCTAAGCTGGATGAAGTGGAGCAGGGCCAGATGTCCCTTTTTGATACCGTCACTGACGAAGATGTCATAAAGGAGCTGATGGAGCTTGAGGTCAACACTATGGCGCCCATTGATGCTTTAAACACATTATACAGACTTCAGAATAAACTGAAAAACCGTTGGCAGGGCGAAAAGAATTTTTAGTGCGCAGACTGCATGAGAAATTCAGGTTCGCTTCGAGGATATGAAGAGAAATCGATACGAGGATGATTATGACACAGATACATGTTTTGGATTCGGAAACGATCGATAAGATCGCGGCGGGTGAGGTGGTGGAGCGTCCTTCCAGTGTGGTAAAAGAGCTGGTGGAGAATGCCATCGATGCGGGAGCGACAGCTGTCACTGTGGAGATCAAAGACGGCGGGATCGAGTTTATCCGGGTGACGGATAATGGTGCGGGTATGGAGCGGGAGCAGCTGCGCACCGCATTTCTGCGCCATGCCACCAGCAAGATCGCGGATGCTTCCGATCTGATACGGATCTCCAGCCTGGGATTCCGGGGAGAGGCGCTTTCCAGCATTGCGGCAGTTGCAAAGGTGGAGGTCATCACCAAAACAGGAGACAGCATGACCGGCAGCCGTATCCTGCTGGAGGGAGCCAGAGAGATCGGGTTTGAGGAAGTGGGGGCCCCTGACGGGACCACCTTTCTTGTGCGGAATCTGTTTTTCAACACACCCGTGCGGAGAAAATTCCTGAAACAGCCTGCCACAGAAGGCGGATACATTGTTGATCTGATGGAGCATCTGGCGCTTTCCAGACCGGATATTTCCTTTAAACTGCTTGTGGGAAACCAAATGAAATTCCACACGTCGGGAAACAGGGACCTGAAGGAAGTGATCTATCGTATTTACGGCCGTGATGTTGCGGCGTCCCTTGTGCCGGTACAGGCACAGAGGGACGGCCTTCATGTGGAGGGATATCTGGGAAAGCCTGTGCTGGTGCGCTCCAACCGCAACTTTGAGATCTACTTTATCAATGGCAGGTTTATTCGCAGCAGTGTGGTGTCCCGGGCTGTGGAGGAGGGCTACAGGGAATATCTGATGCAGCACAAATTTCCTCTGTGTGTCCTTCACATTTCCATGGATACGGGCAGAGTGGATGTAAACGTGCATCCCACCAAGATGGATGTGCGGTTCAGCGATGCCATCGGTTTCAGCAGTTTTCTGATGGAGACGGTGCGCGGCGCGCTGCGTGACAGGGAAATGATCCCGGAAGCGTCGCTGGACAGCGATAAGGAATTAAGGGCGGCAGCGGAACGGAAGGAAGCTCCAAAAGAACTGACACCGGAGCCTTTTGAGCACAATCGTGCGGGAAACTATCATCTGGAAGAGGAATCGAAGTACAGGGCGATCGCCGCGGAAAGAAAGATCCAAACCCCGGAAATGCAGGATTTCATGCATAACCCTGTCTGGAACAGGGTAAAAATGTCGAAAAAACAGGCTGAAGACGGCGGTTTTTCATCTGAAATGACGGAAGACACGGCAAAGTCAGCGATTGCCGCCGAATGCGGGAAGCCTTCCGACAGCATCCCGGAGGAGGAAACGGAAGATTTTTTCACGGAAACTTCCGAACTGGCGGAGGACAGGGTAACGGAGGAAGCGGGGCAGATTGCAGATCAGCCGGCAGACGCAGGACAGCAGCCGGCTGAATCAGAACAGTCAGAAGAAATACCTGCGGCTCCGTCTCTGTCACAGCCCGAAACACCTGCCAATGAGGCTGCTGCAGCGGAACAGATGAATCTGTTCGAGGAAAAGATCCTGACAGCGGACAACCGTTCCCGGTTCCGGATCATCGGTCAGGTCTTTGAGACATACTGGCTGATACAGTTTGAAGAAAAGCTGATGATGATCGATCAGCATGCGGCGCATGAAAAGGTAAATTACGAGAGACTGATGAGACAGTACCACGAGAAAAACGTGATTTCCCAGACACTGATGCCGCCTGTGATCGTCAGCCTGTCCGGCCAGGAGGAAGCCGTGTTAAGGGAGCATCGGGAAGTTTTCGCCTCCCTGGGATTTGAGGTGGA
>JAIEKC010000189.1:0-1383 GCA_029064505.1 Acetatifactor sp. | reverse complement strand
TCCGCAAATTTATCAGCCTCTTCCGCATCCCATTCTTTCCCGCTCAGTTCCATTGCCTGACACTCCTCCTTTCCGGAAGCATACAAGATGACTATTATAATGTATATGATCAACCTGATCCTATTGCGCATTGTCTAACCTCCATATACCGGTATACCACCTTAAGATACTGTTTTTGCTTATGTTCTTTTCAGTCGGTTCCTTCAGATAAACTTCGCCCCATGTCCATGCCACCTCCTTGCCATCACCGTTGCAGTGAGAAAAAATTTCCACATGGCCGTTTACCACCAATATATCTCCAGTATCCAACTCATCTGCAGTTAATTCGGAACTGTTATACCATTTAAACCCTGCTTCCTCCATCTTCGCTGCCGCTGCCCCTCCTGGAAGGTATTCTCCTGAGGTAAAAATTCTCAACGATTCATCGAAATATCCTGCGTGAACCAAACAGGCCCAGACAAATCCCGAACAATCATCAACAACCGTATTACCATTCAGATTTCCCTCCAAATCACACTCATAGCTCTTTCTACCTGCTTTTGTACTTGCTCCATATGCCTGAACCTCTTCGTATGTCATGTGACAATATGTTGTCACATGATCCAAATACCATTGAGCCACTTCTTTTATATCCCCTATCCATAGTTTCACCAGATACACAGTTGCAAGCTTCTGCCCCGATTCCCGTGCCGTAATGATCCCGCCGCCAAATGAACAGAAGAGCATGGACATCATGTTGATCCCTTCTTTTCCGTTGAAACGTAAATACGAAGGCGAGCAGCGGTCCCTTTCGTATTCGACCAGGTCTGGGGAGATATCGAAATATCCTGTCAGGTATTCCCCTGCCAGCGCCAGGTTCTCCCAGCTCTCATTTAATCTCATGAGACAGTGGCATGTCCCTTTTCCTGCCTCGATCGCTTCCCTGACCTCGGCTTCCCTGTCCGTGAGGCCCGCCCTTGCCAGCAGGTCTTCCAGTGCCACTTTTCCCACTATGTCCCCACAGTTGCCGAATCCCTGGATATTTACTTCCCCGTCCCGGATGTCTCTCAACCCGCCTTTGCAGTCTTCCACACAGGCAGGTATCAGTTCATTGATGCTTGCCTCCCTGTCTTCCGGTACCTGTATTCTGGTATACGCCTCTCTCTGGACCGGTCTGCTTTCCAGTTCCTTTCCCCTGTACATCAGTGTCTGCCTGCTGCATGTCCCCTTTGAACAATGCAGTAAGGCTCCCTGTACAACATATTCATTCTTTTTTCCTTCCAGATCCCGGAGCAGGACATTCAGAGTCTTTTCCTGTTCCTCTCCTTCCAGTCCGTGCTGCTGTGCGATCAGGTCCGCCTGCTGCTCCAGGGCATTTCCGTATCTTTCAAAGAACCCTCTCTC
>JAIEKC010000188.1:0-8275 GCA_029064505.1 Acetatifactor sp. | reverse complement strand
TAAAATTGTTCAAACCGGTAAAAATACTCTCTTTTGCTATACGAAGGCAGCCGGTAAGTACCGCAAAATGCAGACTTTCATTACTTTTCAACACGCTGCTGAATACATTCCGGACAAGGGATACCATTTCATTATAATAACCGGCCTGAAAGGCTTTATCCAAGGGCACATCATATTCGTCGATCAACAGAATGACCTTGCGGTCATAATGTCTGGAAAGCAGGAAAGACAGCGTCTGCAGGCTCTTCACCAATACCTCGCCAGACATGGTAAAATGTCCTCCGCTGTCCACATTTACCAGCGCACGGTACATATTCCTCTGCATTTCCGTAAGTTTATCACTTTCCGCCAGAAAAGGAAAACGCATGGCTTCCATTCCGATGGTATAACGCATGGAAGCAAGCGCCGCCGCAAAAGACATACCGCTTACATCTTTTAGACTGACGGACAGCACAGGAAACTGCCCCATATACTGACTGGACAACTCCTTCTCCTGTGTGATTTCCAGTCCGTCAAACAACCGTTGATCACATCCGATTTCAAAAAATGCTTTCAGCATACTCATATTCAGAGATTTCCCAAAGCGTCTGGGACGGGTAAATAAATTCACTTTTCCCCAATTATGAAGCAGATCCCTGATCAGACATGTTTTATCAACGTAATAGAAATCCATCTTTCGGATATCTCCAAAACTCTCAATACCTACAGGCAGTTTCTTTTTCATTTCCATATTCTACTCCTTCTCCGGAACTTGTTTTGCCCTGAAATGTGCTTGCCTGCTTCCATGCCCTCACACACTCCTGTCTGATGATACACCATAAAAGCAATAGTACACTATTGTCCCGGATCATCCGGAATACCGATAAACAACGGCAGTTCCGTGCTGGCATCTATGATCATGTATAAAAACGGCTCGTTAAAATATAACTTTTTCACATCATAAGCTGCGGACAAAGCTGCCAGCAGATCTGTCTCCGCTGCCGCCTCGGTTCCCTGCTCATTCACAATGATTTTTGCTTTTCCCAAATTTTTTTACATTTACAAGATCAACTGCCTCCATATGATACTCCCTGTTAAAGCAGCCGAGACATAACTATTTCACCACAATATTCACGATCTTGCCCTTCACATAGATTTCCTTCACTACTGTCTTGCCCTCAATGGCCGCTTTGACAGTCTCGATCTCCTTTGTCTTGGCGATGGCGGAATCGTTTTCCTCGTCTACGGCCAGTTCCACCTTGCCTCTGACCTTGCCGTTGACCTGGACGCCGATCACAACGGTATTCTCCTTCACCGCTTCCTCGTCGTATACCGGCCATGGATCAAAGGCGATGGTATCCTGATGCCCCAGGATCTGCCAGAGCTCCTCACCCACATGAGGGCAGATACAGGAGAACATCTTGACAAATCCTTCCGCATATTCCACAGGGCATTTCCCGGCCTTGTACGCCGCGTTCATAAAGATCATCATCTGGCTGATGGCTGTGTTAAAGCCCAGCTGCTCAAAGTCGTTGGTGACTTTCTTAACGGTCTGATGGTATACCTTTTTCAGGGTATCGTCCTGTTCGGAGATAAGGTTGTCCTCGTTGGTAAAGTACGTCCATACGCGGTTGATGAACCTTCTTGCACCCTCCACTCCCTGCGGGCTCCAGGGCTTTGACACCTCCAGGGGACCCATGAACATTTCGTAGAGCCGCAGCGTGTCGGCGCCGAAATCCCGGACAATATCACTGGGATTTACCACATACTCGGGATATCTCTTGCCCATCTTGATCCCGTTTTCGCCCAGGATCATACCCTGATGCACCAGCTTCCGGAAAGGCTCCTTCACAGGGGACAAGCCCTTATCGTAGAGATAGCGGTTCCAGATCCTGGAATACATCAGATGTCCCACGGCATGCTCCGGCCCTCCGATGTACAGATCCACGGGCAGCCAGTGCTTCAGCAGCTCCCGGTCTGCCAATTCCTCCTGATTGTCAGGGTCGATATACCGCATATAATACCAGCTGGAGCCGGCGCTTCCGGGCATGGTGGAGGTCTCCCTGAAACCCTTTACGCCGTTTTGGTCGTATGTCTTCCATTCCTGCGCATTTTCCAGAGGCGCCTTGCCGTTCTTGCCCTTGTAATCCTCCAGCTCAGGCAGGATCAGGGGCAGTTCCTCGTCGGGCAGCACATAGATTTCTCCGCCTTCAGTGTGCACCACAGGGACGGGCTCGCCCCAGTAACGCTGTCTGGCAAAGATCCACTCCCGGAAATGATAATTCACTTTCTTCCGCGCAACACCCTGTTTCACCAGCTTGTCGGTGATGGCTTCCTTGGCTTCCTCCACGGTCAGGCCGCTGAACTCTTCGGAATTCATCAGCTTACAGCCTTTACCGAGATACTCTCCCTTTTCAAAAGCCTTCTCACTCACATCCCCGCCGCCGATAACCTGGATCATGGGAATGTTATGGGCAACGGCATATTCAAAGTCACGCTGGTCATGGGAAGGCACCGCCATGACCGCGCCGGTTCCGTAATTGGCAAGCACGAAATCGCCGATATACAGGGGAACTTCCTTTCCGTTCACCGGATTCACGGCATAGAGACCTTTCAATACACAGCCTGATTTGGTTTTGTTCAGCTCTGTGCGGTCCATGTCGTTTTTCTTCAATGTCTCGTCAATATAGGCCTGAACCTCTTCCTTATTCTCAATGCGGGGCATCATGTCTTTCACAATCTGTCCGTCCGGCGCCAGCACCATGAAGGTAATGCCATAAATGGTCTCAATACAGGTAGTGTAAATGGAAAAGTTTCCGCCGCCCACGATCTGGAAATCCACCTCCACGCCTTCTGATCTGCCGATCCAGTGTCTCTGGATGTCCTTGGTGGATTCGGGCCAGTCGATCTCATCCAGTCCCTCCAGAAGCTTCTCCGCAAAGGCCGGCTGGTTGATGACCCACTGCTTCATGTTCTTACGGATCACAGGATAGCCGCCGCGCTCAGATTTGCCGTCGATGACTTCGTCATTGGACAGCACGGTTCCCAGTTCCTCACACCAGTTTACGGGCATATCGATATACTTTGCATAGCCGTCCAGGTAGAGCTGTTTAAAGATCCACTGGGTCCACTTATAGAAGGAAGGATCACTGGTGGCAATCATTTTCGACCAGTCATAATCAAAACCAAGCTCTTTTAACTGGTTGGAAAAGGTCTCTATATTCTCCTGCGTGAAGCCGTTGGGATGATTGCCCGTGCTCACCGCATACTGCTCCGCAGGCAGCCCGAAGGAATCGTATCCCATGGGATGGAGCACGTTGTATCCCTGCATGCGCTTCATACGCGATACGATATCCGTAGCGGTATACCCTTCCGGATGTCCCGCATGCAGTCCTACGCCCGAGGGGTAAGGGAACATATCCAGCACATAGTATTTGGGTTTGCTGAAGTCCCATACATCCGTCTTAAAAGTCTCGTGCTCAGACCAGTAAGTCTGCCATTTCTTTTCAATCTCTCTGGGGTTGTATACTTTTTCCATATTCTTCTCCATTTCCGCGCTGTATATTGCGCAAATTCTCAAAACAGTGTTCCGGAATCTCTTTGTGCCTGATTTTGCGGGACTGTTTCCGTTCCCATATCCGCCCTGTTTCCTGCCTCACGGCCTGCTGCGCCCTGATTTGGTGGGCGATGCCTTGCCGCACCTCCCCAATTGAGTCTTGCATCCCATAAAATGTGACACGCACATCGTGGAAAACATTTTTCAGACACACTCCATTATTCCATCCGATCTGCAGCATCATTTTCCGGCAAAAGAAAATCCTTCCGTCTCAGATCAAGAGACGAAAGGATATCATATCCGCCGCGGTACCACTCTCATTCAGGAATTCTCCTGCACTCGGATTCTGTAACGGGAATACCCGCTGAAAACTACTTGCACCCACCCTTTTCAGGGTATATCGGTTTCGCCTCCAGAACTCATGGACGAGTTCAAAGCTTCCCGGACCGTCTCGCACCTGCCGACGGCTCTCTGCGCCAAGGAACACTCCTACTGCTTCCAATCACTGCTTTTGCCATATTTAAAGTTATTCTACCTGCTGGTATTGCAAATGTCAAGATAAATATTTCAAGCTCAAAGCTCCCGCAGCGGACTGAATGTGACAGTTCAGTGACCTGTCTGAACTGATATGGCTGAATGGTTACTCTGTTTCCTATCCTAACGGCAGTATCACTCGCCCGCTCAGTACCAGAAAGAACATACTCAGCCCCGCACCGATCAGGAGTATACCCGGAATTGCCAGGAAGATCACTGTCCGGCGGATAACTTTTCTCTTATATATTGCGAACATCAGCAACAGGATTCCGATGATCAGCAGAACAATTTCCATCAAAAAAACATATATTTCTCCCTTTCAATTCCGCATCCGTTGAAAAATATCTATCCTCTTACACATGCCAGGTGGTGGCAGCCTTAAACAGATCTCCGTCCACTTCCAGGGAAAGCTCGCCTCCCTGGAGTTCCATAAAGCTCTTTGCAATGGCAAGGCCAAGACCCGACCCTTCCGTATTCCTGGAGGCATCCCCCCTGACGAAACGTTCTGTCAGCTCCGCCGTATCCACCGTGATCTCCTGTGCCGATATATTCTTCATGGTGATGATCACCGTATCGTCAATGCGGAAACCGTTGATATAAACCCTGGTGCCGGGCAGCGCATATTTTGCGATATTTCCCAACAGGTTCTCATAGATCCGGTAAGTCTTCTGGCTGTCCAGGGGCAGGATGATCTTTTCATCCGTGAGATTCATGCGCACATCCAGATTGGAGGCAGCCAGTTTATCTGTCATCTCAAAGGAGACCTGCTTCACCAGGTTCATGATATCCACATCCATGATGTTTAACGTAATGGTCTGTGAATTGGCTTTGCTGACCTCAAACAGATCCTCGATCAGCACCTTGAGGCGCAGGGATTTCCGTTCCAGAGTATCCAGGTACTCTTTCCGCTGCTGCTCTGTGATGTTCTCATCCTTTAACAGATTAATGTAGGTGATGATGGCTGTCAGAGGTGTTTTCAGGTCATGGGACACATTGGTGATCAGTTCCGCCTTCATGCGCTGGCTCTTCGTCTCTTCGTCTACCGCGTTCCGGAAACCGTTCTGAATACGGATGACCTGAGGCTTAAAGGGTTCAAATACCCCTAAGTCCTCCGTGATCGTCACATTCAGGTTACCCTGTGCAATCTCATTGGTGGCGTGAAGCAGCTGTCCATATTTCTTCTGTAAGTCACTGATGTATTTTCTCAGGACAACATACAAGATCACAGAGTATGCTATCGTAAGGGGAAAACCGGTTACCCAGAAACAGCTGATCACAAACAGGATCACAGCGTTGAACAGCACAATCTTAATAATTATCTTATGAGCGTTTTTTGTCACATCAAAATGGCAGACTTCATCGTAAAAAGCCATAATTTTGCTCTTGATAAAGGGAAATATCCGGTAAAAAATGCATTTCTGTTTTATATATTCCTTTATTCCAAGTTCCCTCACCGCTCTGGCACAGATTCCAAGATACCAGCCGCAGAAAAAGAAAAGGGTCAGGCAGATAAGGTTGACCACTGCGGACAAAACATCTGAAAAATCAAAGGCACCGAGAAGATCATACAATGTCTTGCTCATCCTGCCACTTGCGGTATAGACCATCAGTTCAAAGATCCATTCGCCGATCCCGGCAAACAATACCACCCCGGCTGCCAGAAGGGGTTCCAACGGCAGACTGCATATTTTCACTTCTTTCCAGGGCCTGCACTTTTCAGGCAGCGGCCAGATGAGGCCGGAGAACAACGCAATGGTAAGAAGCAGCAACAGGACTACTCCCATGTGAGCGTTGCGGTAAGCCGATTTATCGGAAATCCCGCCATAACTGGAAGGAAAATAATCCCAACCGCTATACGCTGCCGTTACCCGGTATGCATCCCTTTGTCCCGCTTCCCAGTCCTTTATCGAAATACGGAATTCCACCGTGCAGTTGACCGGCCCGTTGATGGTAGTGTAGTACAGGAAATTTTCATTGCCATCCGTAAAAGAATCCTCTGCGTAATTTGTCCGGATGGCTTCATTTGCCCATTTCCTGATCTGCGCCGCGTTTAATCCTGCCACATCCTCATTCACTACTACACTGCCGTACTCATTAAAAGTAAAGCCAATCTGAAAATATTGCTGAGACACCCCTCTTTCCAGATCGTTTTCGGACATATTCGTCAGATAGAATCCCGATGTATTGTCCCGGATCACGTAATCATAAGTACTGTTTAACTGGCTGAATTCATTCTCAAGCTCCTGAAAACGGGAGTCTGCATAGTCTACCCAGTTGCGCAGATCATAAAAGGATATTTCGCCGTCAGTCGTCTCTTCTACCGAATCAAATCTTTCCAAAAAGGCCTCGCTGTCCTCATCCCATGCGTCGGGCTCCAGTATCCATTCATAACCCTCCTTCGGCTGCATATAGAGCTCCTTATAGTTTCTCGTCTCATCCGTCTGGGCATTGTACAGATCCTTGTACAGCATATAACAGCTGCGGTACAGCCAGGCTATATTACTGTAATTTTCCAACGGACTGGATTTATATTCCTCCGCCCTGTCACGGAAGAATCCGTACATACAGACCATCACTGCGGCAAGAGCTGCGCTGGCCAGAATGCCACGGAAGATCCAGGAACCTCTTTTCCTGTCTTTTCCGGTTCTGCCGACATGCTTTTCCGCCGCCTTCGGGGCTGATGCCTTCTCCCATGATTCTTCTGATTTTTTTGACCTTTCCTTCTCCGACCGTTTTTTTGGTGCTTCCGACATTGTCTTCTCCGCCAGATCCTTCGATGCTTCCGCCATTGACGTCTCAGACGCTTCCTGCGACGCTTCCGACATTGTCTTCTCGAACGCTTCCTCTTTTGTTTTCGTTATCTCATTTCCTTTTGTTTCTTCTGCCGAATACCATGTTTCTTTTCCGGACATCACTTTCTCCGGTCTTCCTGTACTTTTCTCTATCTGTGTCATACCCTCCGATATTTTGTTGTTTTCCATACTGGCAACCATACCTTTCACAAAAGCATCACTGCTTGTCAATCTTATAGCCCACACCCCAGACCACCTTTAAATACTTGGGATTCCTGGGGTCTATCTCGATCTTTTCCCTGATATTTCTCACATGTACCATAATGGTATCCGTGTTCACCGCCTTCTCGTTCCAGATACGCTCATAAATTTCCTCCGCCGAGAACACTCTTCCCGGATTCTTGATCAGCAGCTGTACGATCTTAAATTCCATGGGGGTCAGCCTCACCGATTCCCCGTCCACGGACACCTCCACGGTATCCTCGTTCAGTTCCAGCCCGCCTATGGTGTAGATATGTTCCTTATTCCTATCCTCATTCACCGCGCTCAGATACTTGGAATATCTGCGCAGGTGCGAATTGACCCTTGCCAGCAGCTCCAGCGGGGTAAAGGGCTTCGTCACATAATCGTCCGCCCCCATGTTCAGCCCCATGATCTTATCCACTTCCTCCGACTTTGCGGATAACATGATCACAGGGAATTCGTAATTCATGGAGCGGAGCTTCATCAACATTGTCACGCCGTCCATCACAGGCATCATAATATCCACAATGGCCAGGTGCAGTTCCTGCTGTTCGATCACTTTCAAACCCTCGGCGCCGTTAGCCGCCTGAAAGACCTCATAGCCCTGATTGCGCAGATAGATTTCCACACCTTCCCTGATCTCCTTGTCATCCTCTACTATTAAAATACGGTATTTATCTTCCATGTCTCCTCATTTCCTTCCACAGCATTCATAACACTATTATAATAGTGAACCGCCTGC
The DNA here is from genome assembly GCA_029064505.1 of Acetatifactor sp. Classification (GTDB taxonomy): domain Bacteria; phylum Bacillota; class Clostridia; order Lachnospirales; family Lachnospiraceae; genus Acetatifactor. Next base: position 429 of record JAIEKC010000188.1, on the reverse strand, counting down.
AAAGCAACCGCTTCTTCCCTGTAGGCAAGGGCCGACTGCCCGGCGTACAATGCCATGCGTTCCCGGATAAGAGCATTTTTCAGGAAAGAATCCAGTTCTCCCGCAAACTGCTCCGGATTTTCCTCTGTCAGGATACCGTTGACACCGCTCTTTACCAGCTCCTTTACCCCGGAAGCTTCCACTGCGATCACGGGAGTCTTTCCCGCGAAGGCTTCCAGAATAACGATACCCTGTGTCTCTGTTTTGGATGCAAACAGAAATGCATCCGCAGCCGCAAAATAAGGTGCAATCTCCTCGTTGGGGACTTTCCCTGTAAAGCGGATCTCCTCTTCCAGCCCCAGGTTAACCGCCATCCGCTCATAAGCTTCCCTGTCCGGACCCTCCCCGATCATCAGCATGCGAAAAGGTCTTTCCCAGTGCCGTTTGAAT
>JAIEKC010000187.1:0-2243 GCA_029064505.1 Acetatifactor sp. | reverse complement strand
CTTAAACAATAACCTGTCACTCATAACAATCCCTCCTATACAGGCATATTGTAACATATTTTCTGCACAGTTAACGCCGCTCTCAGAATATTAAGCGGTCGTAAATGGAATATTAAATGAATGTTAATAATTAAGCGGAGGCGGTTCCTATCTTAACCTGCAGCTATATCTGCATGCCGGATAGTTGCTGCATCCCATAAACCTTCCATATTGGCCGTTTCGTTCACGCAATCTGCCTCCGCATTCCGGACAGATATGGTGATCATATTTTATGTGTGCTTTTGCCATTTTTTCCGCAGCCTTTTGGGAAACCGCAGGATTATTGCCCGAGCAGTCTTTGCAGGTTCCAAGGTTGATATGTCCCTTGCCGCCGTAGGAACTGAACTCGCCCTCCACCGCTATCTTCCCACAGAATTCACATTTGATCCAACGCCTGCCATCGGCGTCTCTCACCGGTGTCTCCTGCTGAGAGAAATTTGATTCCATGTTTCTTTTAAAATCTTCTTCCCTCTGACGTTTCTCCGCCTGCTGTCGTTCCCTTTCAAGTCTTTGCTTTTCTTGAAACTCTTCTCTGCGCTTTGCCGCTTCCTCAGCTTGACGCCTGCGTTCCTGTTCGACTTCTTCCTGTCGCTTTCTGCGTTCTTCCCGATCATACTCTTCTTGCTCAAGAAGCTTTTTTGCCGTCTCTGCATAACGCTTTTCTTTTTCGGCACGTCTGACTTTTTCACCTTCCATACCTGACCGGAAGTTATCCATTGCCGCAGACAGCTTAACGCTTAACAATTTATCCGCATATAAAATCTGTCCATCGTCGTTGATACTGAAATCTCTTAATGATCCTTCTGCAAATACCACTTCCTGCCACAGGCCATCTATATCCTGCGCATAAAATGCCGCTTCCATCCCAGCCTCATTGTAATCCGCACTTTCCACAGTGAGAAGCAGACAATATCCCTGTCTGTGCTGTACTTTCATAAGCCCTTCAGGATACTGCCCCGAACAGCCGCCATTCTTATGATCAACGATATAGATGATATGAATGCCCTGACTGTTGCTTTCCAGAATACTCAGCTTTTCATCAGATAAATTAACCCTTTCATGGCAATAGCTGAGTGCTGTTTTCCGGCTTTGAGATAAAAATGAAAATTCGTAACTTCTGTTTATGTCATCCACTGCATGGATCGGAACGCGTGATTCTACGTCTGCCGCTTTTAGCTTATCATCCAGCCAGCACTTAAGGACTATCTTTGAATCAACCGAAGTCTTACCCTCTGTGATCACATTGCATTTCTGATCGAAATCTCCATCCTTAATCCTGAAATGCTGCTCCCGCAGGTTCTTATCACCCGCAACCAAAATAAGATTTGCACCGCATCCGCATGGGCAAAACAGTTCATTATTTTGGCTTTTGGCCCTAAGTTCCTTCAGCTTTTCCGGAATATTTATCTGCCGACCGTTCACAACAGTGTAAATTGTTTCTACTCCTATGTATTTCCCCTTGTATAAAGCAACCGTCCTCTGTGCCATAGGGCCATCACTTTCCTCCGTGTTCTTTTGTTCTGCACGCCGCAAGATTATGTTGTCATATACAGAATATCCTGCACCAGCCGCTCCAATATATTTTCCTGATAAGCAGCCCTCCCCACTTGTCTGACACAGTCTGCCGTCTTACGCAGAAGAGGATGCTCCACACCCTGCAGCTTCTTCAGCCTCCATTCCTCTATCGTCTCTTCCGACAGCGCATCCGGATAATCACCGGCATCCATCCTCCAGATATGATTGTTCCGGGGATATTGCCGCCAAAGCCGATCCGCGATACCGATTCCCTCCGGATCCATATCTCCGCTGTAATAAATTCTTGTACCGCTTTCACAGAGCATACGGATCAGCCGCTGCGCCGCATAGCTCAGTTGACCGGAGGTACACAGCAGAGTGACCGGCAATGCCCCACAGCATTTGACCAGATGAGAAAACACCATCTCATTCTCCACCACATAGGCGCACCCTCCTTCCGCCCACACAGTTTCCGCTCCCGCCAGATTGGCAAGAGACAGGATTCCGGGCTCCCCCGCCGCACAAAAGGCCTCCAGGATGCCGCTGTCCGCTCCTCCCTTACGCATATGAAGCCGGAAAAACGCCACCGTGCTTGCAATCTCATCCGTGACGATTCCCGCATTCCGATATACCTCATACACTCCCGCAACGTCCCTCGGAAACTCCCTGTCTCCGACAAAGCACAGGAC
>JAIEKC010000186.1:0-3109 GCA_029064505.1 Acetatifactor sp. | reverse complement strand
TGATCCGGGTATGGTTTAATCATTGGTTCAGCACTTCTTACAGGCTGATATAATTAATGAAAGAGAACAAAGATGAACAGGTCTGGGTCATAGGATCCAATAAACAGGACAATTCTGTGATAAAGAATGTATGTGACGAGTGGTACAGTGAACCGGATACAGACGGGGACGAGTATGTGGAGGATTGTATCAGGTTCTGTCAGGATCACAGGGTCAATGTTTTTGTTCCCAGAAGAAAGATGTCGGATATCAGCAGGAATAAGGACAGATTCCACGAAATTGGTGTCAGGGTCATGGCGGAGGACTATTCCCGGTTGGAGCCTCTGGCGGACAAAGCACGTACCTATGAGATGTTTCGGACACAGGAGGGGCTTTCCATTCCTGAGTACCGTATAGTTAACACATCGGAAGAATTCCGACAGTCCTATTTGGAATTAAAGGAAAAATATGGAAGAATATGTGTGAAATTTATTCTGGATGAGGGCGGCATGAGTTTCCGCAAGATTACCGAGGAAGAAGATCCATGCCGCATGTTGAAAGTATATATGGGAAATTCGGTTCTCTTTCAACAGTATCTGAAATGGCTCAAAGCCATAGAGCCCTTCGATCCTCTGATGGTGATGCCTTATCTGCCCGGGAAGGAGATCAGCGTGGACTGTCTGAATACGCCGTCGGGGCTGATCGCGGTGCCAAGGTATAAGGGTAATGCAAGACATGAGGAAATCCTTTATGATGACAGGATCATGAATATGGTAAACCGCATCATGGAGACAGCCGGGCTGGAATTCCCCTGTAATATCCAGTTTAAGCTGAAAGAGGAAGAGCCTTACCTGTTGGAGATCAACACGAGAATGTCAGGAGGACTGCAGATGAGCTGTCTGGCTACAGGGGTCAATATTCCTAATATTGCCTTGAACAAGCTGTTTGGAAAAGAAATTCCCTGGAGTTATGAGAGGGTGAATCAGATTGTTTCTTATATTGAACTGCCTCAGATCATAGTTTAAAATATTTTATGTTGTCAGCTGATCGTCCAAAGGTTTCGGCTCCAGAATTCCATAGACTTCCGCCAGAAACATGGTTCGTTCGGCCCAGTTCAGGTGTGTCTTGTATTCATTCATGCGTTCCCCGTTCCCGTTTCCGGAGACGAAGGAGCCGGAAGTATTGTCCCATTCCAGAATACTTTTCGCGTCGTTGTAGTCAGAGGCTGAGATCCGGTAACAGTCATTCACCACTTCGATCTGTTTGGGGTGAATCACAGTTTTACCTGTAAAGCCGCACAGTTTATCCCCCTGTATTTCGGCGGTCAGACCGGTCTTCCAATCCCTGCCCCCATAATATTCCCACACGGGGGCGGATATCACATAGTCCGTCCCATATACAGTCACAATGTCCGCAAACAGAGAGGACACAGGCTTGATATTGTGGATGGATTCATCCGGATGCCGCCGAAATCCGAATATATTACACAGATCGTTGCCTCCCACACGGATGTTCAGGACAAGCTCCTCTATCCTGTTGAGGGAATCTTTCAGTGCGTACAGTACATCGTACCTGGTACGCAGGTCTATCATATCAGAACTCTCATAAATAGGCATGACATACACTCTTTTGTCATATGTCTCATTGACTTTAATAATTTTATGGATATATTCTTCCGAATTTTCGGGAGAATATTTCGGTATGATAAAGCCCGTTACTATGCCGGCGCATTCTTTCAGGGATGTCATAAGCATGGTGATCTGTTCCGGATTGCGCACTCGGATAAAAATTTGGGGAAGAAAGAAGTCTTTCTCCTGATGTGTCATGTATATCGTCCGTAAAGATTGCAGCAGATCCTGTTCGGCTTCCGCCACAAAATTATCATTTATGGTATCTTCCAGGCAGAGAGCCAGAGAAAAATGACGACCAAATTTCTCCCGGATGATCGATTGTGCGATGGTTGATCTGTTGGCAGGACAGTAGAGCAGCGGTCCCACGCTGTAATATATAATATGATTTTTCAAATCTGTTATCCTTTCTGATTTCAGTTCGGTTTTTTTAAGACTGTGAAAGGTTCGGATCCCGTATGATCCCGGTACCGGACCGCTCAAAGGCCGCAGCGGCACAATTCCAGCACTTTTTCTGTCATTTCATCGGAGAAGAGTCCTTTTCCGGGCATTTCTTCCACTTGGAAATCGATGGAATATTCCTGTCGGAAACCGCCCGGAGCTATCCCCGTGTCCGCCGCCTGGAGCATGGGAATGTCAAATTCGCTGTCTCCCGCGGCAATGACCCTGTCAGCTTTGATGTATTCCCGAAATCTTTCTATGGCATTTCCCTTGCTGAGACTTCTGGGGACCACATATACCTTTTCTTTATTATGAAAGATGTCTGCCACATCCGTGTCAGTTATTTCCTTTAGTTCCGTCACAACAGATTCCGGTTCACGGCATTTTGTGAACAGGAACAATTCCTCAATGAACCGCAATTCAAACTTTCTTCTGGCATCTCTCTCAAGAAAACGCCGTGCTCTGTCAAGCGCAGGCAGACTTTCCCGGATCAATTCTAGGGAGGCCTGATACCAGGAGGGTTCCATTTCTCCATCCGTCAGCAGGACACCGCCGTTGCAGACCAGAGCATAAGGAATACTGCCGATACGCAGATTGATTCTGTTGTATTGTTCTATTGATCTTGTGGATGTGGGAACAATGAGGGCCTTTTCCTTTATTTTCTTCAGATTGTCATATGTATTTTCGGTGAGGAAAGATATTTCCCTGCCCTGGTAGATTTCAACATTTATCTTATTATTTCCGATATCATGCCTGTAGGAATAAATCAGGGTGTTGTCCAAATCTGTATGTAATACTGTCATTTCCTGTTTCCCGGTTTGATGCTCCTTATGTCATAAATCTGTGAATCACAGCCTTTGCAGACATTATATCACCCGCAACGGACCATGGCAAGGTATTTGTCTGACTTAAACCAGTGCTCCATCCATATTTTCAGTAAAAAAAATAGCATGTTTTATATTCTTATGATATAATAAATTCTATAGTGCGAGCTGCGAAATCAGCATAGCTGATTTCCCCTAGCGAGCGGAGGAAACTCTGCAAGCTTTGGTAAGCTGATA
>JAIEKC010000185.1:0-1815 GCA_029064505.1 Acetatifactor sp. | reverse complement strand
GTATATTGCCTGCTTTTTCTCCCGAATCGCGTTATTGCCGCAGCTGTGGACTTCCTTTACTTCATTTAATGTCAGAGCATCTTTTAACAGGACATCCATTGACACATGAAAGGTTTCTCCCAGTATCAGTATCTTTTCCATCTCCGGAAGAGCAATATCCGCTTCCCATTTCGATATGGACTGCCTGCTCACATTACAGATCGCCGCAAGCTCTTCCTGAGTCATTCCGTTGGCTTTTCTTAATTCTATGATCTTTTCTGACAGCTTCATCATTCTCACCTCCTTTGCCCTGCTTGTTGCAGACTGAAAATTCATTCAGCGTTATTTGGCTCTGTCCTTTGCGGATATTTTACATAATATCAGTCAGGATTGCTACCAATTTCAGGGTTCTTTTTCGCAACTTTTGGTTGCGTATAAAAAGGGACAGAGAAAATGCGTCTTTGTTGTAAAAAATGTTATTGCACGACATTTTATCGTTGTAAATTTTGTGAACTCCATTATACTATGTTTATATCACTCTGTGGAGATGTGCCTATCTATCAGGGTGCAATAGAAAAGCTTTACAGACGGATAGACAGCAAACGCCGCAAGCCGTTGAGCATTGAGGGGCAAGGCAGGTTGGAAAGACCTGGCTGATGATGGGATTTAACAGTGTTTTATGAAAGACAAAGCTGTAAAAATATTTTGAATGTAAATGGAACAATGGCTGATGTCAGTGGGGGATGAAAGTCTGATATTACCGGATTTATTGTACTTGGGAATATTGTGGAGTGCCATACCATAAGTGAGGGGCGAAAGGATAAAATATGACAAAAACCGAATGAAAGCATATCTTATGACGATACACGGTATTAACCTGAAGTTGAATTCTATATTTGAAATACAACCTTATAGGTATGGCAAAGGCATCCATATTTCCCTATAATTCCATGTTATTACGATCTGCCTTTTATGCAGAAAAGATAACAAATTATTTGCTTATCAAACCTGGCTCGAAAACGGATTTTTTCGTCGATAAGTGCAGAGAAGCCTTGCAAAAAGGATGTATGCTTTTAAGCAATAAAGTACATTTGTTTGAACAGCCCCTTGTGGGATATGGACTGGTCATCTATGACAATTGGTGTGAAGAACTCCGAAAGGAAACGAATCAGGAGCTGACAGACATTGAGTGTATGTTTCCGCATATTTTTATACACTATGAAGGCAAACTCCGAATCAGACAATTTCTTGAATGCTGTATGTATTTGATACAGGATATTGATAACAGCGCTGTCAAGGCCGCAATTTCCAAATATGAAGAAATCCTGTCTATCTGTGAAAAATGTATGCATGAGATGCTCCTCAAGACACCTGAAAATGCGGTGGAAGCCAGTGTGAAGCGGCAGGCATATATCGGCATTCTGCAAAGGTGCAGAGAATTGGAAGAGGAGGCGCTTATGGTGATAAGTTTTTTAATGTGAGAGGATTTATTGCGGATTGCTGAATATAATTTAACCCCATGGAGTAAATTTGTGGTCTCCATGGGGTATTCCATTCATGCTTGACATGTGTAATGAAAAATGCTACTATGTGTGTAATAAAAAATGTTGCGGAGAGAAATAGTGATAAAGGATACCTATATAAAATGCTATCGGCTGAGCCAAAAGTATGATGGGTATATCAGTACGTCAGAGTTGTTGAGAGAGGGACTGACAAACAGACAGATTTCAGAATTTGTCGTCAATAGCATGTTGGAAAAAGTGTGCTATGGAATGTATTGGTTTAATTGTGCCGATTATGACAAGCCAGGCGATTATAAGGCAATTGAAATATGCC
>JAIEKC010000184.1:0-15553 GCA_029064505.1 Acetatifactor sp. | reverse complement strand
TCATAACTCTTTCGCCGTGTCAATATCTTTTTTCAATTTTTTTATTTTTTATTATGATAGTAAAATTTTCTCATCTGTTAATTCAGAGTGGATCTGCCATATCCCACATGATCCAGGGAATCTGCCGGGGATCTCCAATGATTTTCTCGATTCCCACTGCGATCAGATTATGTCGGTAGATCCATGTAAGTATTTCACTCTCCTTTGTGTATGCGGATATGATACCCGCCACCGCACTCGTATGGATCGGATTGCACATTAATATAAAAGTATAGATTGTCCAAAGGATCAGCATCACCTCGAAAACACCGAATACCGCCCCCAACAGTTTATCAACAAAATGTATTACCGGAAGCCTGGCAATGACTTTTGCGGAAAAGAACACCACACCCAGCAGATGATGTACAATACCTATCAGGCACAACAGAAAAACGGCAATGATCACTCCCGAGATCCTTCCTGTCATATAGCCTTTTGCACCGAATGCGATCAATCCCGCCACCAGGCAGAGTGCGATCATGGAAACCAGCGAAATGATCTCCTTGACAATTCCCTTCCTGTATCCGTCTACCAGCTTACACAATGCAGCCACTGCCACAACAATCAATAATATATTCATTTTTCCTCTCATTCTGCCGCTTCATCAGCCTTCAGTTTTTCTCTTTTGTTTTATTTCAACTGAATGGTATCAATAGACGTATCTGTTACGATCACATACCTGTATGCATTGTTTGTGGGAACCATCAGTCTCACCGTCTTGGTAAAGTTCCCGTTAAACTTTTCTATTCCGTCCATTGTCATAATAACACATTCCGTTTCATTATAGATCACAAAATTGTCCTGCTCAAAGAAAATATCCGTATAGTCAATATCGAAATAGTAGCTCCCCTTCTTATGACTCCCATCCCTGTTTGCATCAGTGCCATATACATCCAGGCGATATTTTTTATTTCCGCTGTCATCCTGGAATACAATTCCGATATATTTATCACTGTAATATACTGCCTGAACTTCCTCATCAAACAGGCATTCTTCCACAGAGACCGGCTTCTGACCGTCTCCGCCGAAGATGGTCAGGCGGCTGTCTCCCACCGCAAAAGCAGTCCTGTCATTCATAAACCGGATATACGGCACCAGCAGATCTGTATAAGAGTTATTGCTTACGATAAAATCACTGTTGTTCTCCCCGACACGGCCAAAATTGTAAAATACAATGTTTGTTTTCAGGACACCCGCATCCACATACACATAGGCAACAGCCAACAGTTCGCCTCCGGGCGACAGGCTGACCGCCATCGGATATCCCGAACTGTCCATGCGGGTACGTCCCTCATAAACATTATCGCCACTGGCAGGATATGTATTGACCCACGTGACATCCGTATCGGCAAGCACCGCTGTCACCGTGCCATCCGCCGCCACTGAAATATCCCGGATCGGCAGGTTGGTGGTAATCTCATTCAGGCGTTTTTCCGTATCCTGCACATAAATGCTTCTGCCGTTATAGCTGGCGATGGCCACGGTACTTCCGCAAACAGCCACCTTGATATCCTGGATCTGGTAGGTCTGGTTCCAGCTGACATTCCCCTTTGAATCAGTACAATGTGCTCCATCCTTACTGTAAGTCAGAATGGAATTCCCAAGCCTGACATCCACGGCACCCGTAACAGCATCCCTTTCCACAGTCGAAATGGTATCATAATCTGTATAAACATGACGCTTATACTGCACTGCGATCAATACGATCAACGCTATGGCAACTATCACGAGCAAAAGGATCCGGTACATCGATGTCAGCTTATGTTTCTGGATTTTTTTCATGTAATCCAGCTGTTTTTGTTCTCGTTTTTCTCTTTCCTTAATGAAATTTTTGATATCTGCCATTGTGCCTCCGTATGCCTTTGTTTATCGAACCCGAGATAATGGTCGTCACGAAGTGACACTTTTATCTACACGGCATAAGTATACCACATATATGATCTTATGGTAATAAAATTTTCTGTCCCACCTTTATGTCATCAGGATTGCCGATGTCATTCAGGTCACATACTTCCTGAAGCTTTTGATCGCTCCCGTAAACCGTCACACAAATGCCAATCAGCGTATCTCCTCTTTTAATGACATATGCCGTCGGTTCGGAGGTAGGTTCCGGTGTCGGTTCCGGTTCGGGAGTGGCGGACGCTTCCGGAACTTCTGTGGCGGCTGGTTCCGGAACAACCGTAGGCGCTGGTTCCGGAACAACCGTGGGCGCTGGTTCCGGTGTCGGCACATCGGAAGGCTCTGCCACCGCATCATTTTCTATTCGAATGGCTTCTGCCAGCTTATCCTCCGCCACCACGGTTCCTGCCTCCGCAGAAAAGTTTGATACCTCTACCACATCCGGGATCTGCTGTTGCGAAATATTTTCGATCATCCGCCTTGCAGCTATTTGTAATTCACTCAGCCCGTTTTCATTATTAATGGCGGCCAATCCTGTCACACATAAAACCGCAAAGACAATCGCGGCAGAATATTTCATTCTGCGCAGACTGTCTCCGGATTGTTTTTCCTTTGTGCGTTTTTCATGAGTCTTGTCCATCTCTGTCTGTCTGCGTCTCTCCTCCTGACGCTTTTTGACCATATCGTACTTTTCCTGCTCTACCTGTTCCGGAACCGCATCTTCCTGGCGCTGCTCCAGCATATACGCCAGCATGCAGTCATTCTTTTCATAAAACTGTGCATAACCGGATATGTACCTGCACACTCCCTGTTCGCAGATTTGAAATCCCTCTATCATCTCTCCATTTAAAATCTTATATCCCAGAAAGTTGTACTCCCTAAAATAACGCTGCCGCTGTCTTTCAATCTCCTGCTGTACCGCCTGCGACAGATGTCTGCTTTCCCGTTGAAGAAAATTAAGTTTTGCCGCCCCATACAAAAACAGATAGCTGATTCCCGCTTCCTCCCTGCGTGTTCCGTATAGGGCAACCGCCAGATTTTTGTCTCCCGCCACTCTGTTCAGCTGTTTTAAATAGGAAACAACATAATCCTCCGCATAAATCTTACAAAATTTATCCGACTCCCCAATCTGCGTAATATTTTTAGGTAATTCCATAAAAACACCTCCCACACCGTTTTCGTTAATCATAGCATTCGGCATGCGAGGTATTTTAGCATTCTTTGTCGCGTTACACTAAAAAGTGCTCGACATAATTTTTAAACTTCAAACCGATAAACTGTTTCCGAGTCGTACTCTCTTCCCTCTCCAAACACAGCTGAAGGGAAGTTGGGATGATGGATGGCATCAGGGAAATACTGTGTTTCCAGGCAAAATCCCATACGGGCATTATAGCTTATTCCGCCTTTGCCTTTCTGCTCCGCGATGAAATTGCCTGCATAAAACTGCACACCCGGAAGGGTTGTAAATACTTCCATCACCCTGCCGCTTTCAGGCGCTTTCACAGTAGCGAAATGACGCAGACTGCCGTCCCAATCGTCAATGACCCAGTTATGGTCGTAACCGCCGGTAAGTTCCAACTGTTCGAAGGTCTCATTGATATCCTTTCCCACTCTTTTCGGCGTTGTGAAATCCATAGGAGTTCCTTCCACCGGTGCGATCTCTCCGGTAGGGATCGCACCAGCCATAACGGGAGTATAGCAGGAAGCACCCAGCCGGAGCTCATGTCCTTTCATACTGCCACTGTCATGTCCGTCCAGATTAAAGTATGTATGGTTTGTCAGATTCAGAATGGTTTTTTTATCACTTGTTCCATGATAGTGAATCTTCAACTCATTTTCTTCTGTCAAAGTATAACGTACACTCACTTCCCTGTTCCCGGGGAATCCCATGCTGCCACTGTCTTTCAGCGTGAAGATCACACTGTCGCCCTCCGTATCCGTATCCCAGATCCGCTTGTGGTATCCCTCGTCCTTATGGCTGTGCAGATTGTTCTCACCATCATTCACATCCACATGATATGTATTTCCCTCTATTTCAAAAGCCGCGCCCGCTATCCTGTTCGCACTGGGTCCTATCACCACACCGAAGAAACTGGGATTATTCAGATAATCCTCCGCTTTATCAAACCCCAATACCACGTCCGCCATTACACCGTTTTTGTCCGGAACCAACAGGCTTACCAACGCTGCGCCCAAATTTGACACGGAAATACTCATCCCGCTTTTATTAGTCAGGGTAAACAATTTTACCGCTGTTTTGTCCCAGTAAGTGCCAAACACCTTTTCCTCAACCGCCATGTCCATTTTCCCTTTCTATTCCATTGTCGTGTGTCACGATCTGTTCCGCCTCTGCCAAAACAATTCCCCGATCGGCAGATATGGTACAATAAGTCCATATTCAGGACAGTCAGCGGCCGAATGGCCATCCTTACCATGATCACAGCTCTATCCTGCCTTCCAGCGCTCTCAACAGCGTCACCTCGTCAATATATTCCAGATCGCCGCCCACAGGCACGCCGCTGGCAATGCGGGTTACTTTCACACCGACAGGCTTGATCATCTTGCTGATATACATTGCCGTGGTCTCACCCTCCAGGCTGGAGTTGGTGGCAATGATAACCTCCTCCACTTCGCCCTGAAGGCGTTCTACCAGTTCCTTCAGTTTAATATCTCCGGGACCGATCCCCAACATAGGCGAGATAGCGCCGTGAAGCACATGGTAGATGCCTTCGTATCTTCCGGTTTTCTCATAAGCTGCCAGATCCCTTGTATTTTCCACAACCATGATCAGACCGTGGTTGCGATTTTTATTGGCACAGACAGGACAGACATCCCGGTCCGTCAAGGTATAGCATTCTTTGCAATACCTGACATTCTCCTTTGCATCCACAATGGAAGACGCCAGACGCTGTACTTTGTCCTTGGGCATATTGATCAGATGAAAAGCCAGACGCTGCGCCGATTTGCTTCCGATTCCGGGAAGCGCCGCCAGTTCTTCTATTAATTTGTTGATATGTCCGCTGTATAGATCCATCAGAAAGGAAAGCCTCCGCCCAGGCCGCCCGTCATCCTGCCCATCAATTCCGCGCTCGCTTCCTCCGCCTGACGCAGCGCTTCATTGGTCGCGGCCATGATCAGATCCTGCAGCATTTCGATATCCTCAGGATCCACGACTTCCTCAGACAATTTCACCCTCAGGATTTCCTTCTTACCGCTTACCGTCACTTCTACGGCCCCGCCGCCTGCTGCCGCTGTGAATTCCTTCGTCTCAAGCTCCTTCTGTCCTTCCTCCATCTGACGCTGCATTCTCTGCGCCTGCTTCATCAGATTGCTCATATTTCCGGGCATTCCTCCTCCGGGAAATCCTCCGCGTTTTGCCATTTTTTTCTCCCTTCTCATCCTAATTGTCGCTTACGGCAATTTATTCCTCGTCTTCTTCCTCCTCAATCTCCATATTGACAAACTGAGAAAGATCCACATAATTTTCCTCAAATTCATCCTGACTCCTGACAGTCTGGATGTTCACTTCAATCTCCCTTCCGGAAAGATCGGAAAGCAGATTTTCAAGCTGCTGTTTGTTTTCCGCGTGCTGTGTAAAATAGTCCGACGCCATGCCGTCCTCCAGCACGATCATCAGTTTATTGTCACCGCCAAGACTGAGCTTCGCCCCTTTTAAATAGATCTTCATCGGGTTCTCCACGCTGCCCACAATGACCTGCCACTTTGCCACGATCTGCTCCACTTCTTCCGGAATTGCCTTGGGGAGCTGCGGTTTCGGCTTTTTCACCGCATCTGACGTTCGTGTCACTTCCCCCGCGTCAGCCGTGACGAAAACCCCGTTTTCCACCTTGTCTTCCACCTGACGGATCCGATCCAGAATCGCCTCCCGATCCGTCTCCATCTCCGGTTTACAGAGCTTGATCAACGCGATCTCCACCAGAATACGCTTCTGTGCCGCATAGCGTATCTGTCCCGACAGTTCCGAAAAGATCCTGATATAGCGGATGATCCTGTCCATATCCGCCATTCCGGATTCTTCCTTAAGGCGCTTTAAATTGTCCGTGGACATATCAATGACATCTTCCAGATTATCCGATGCCTGCACAAGCATCAGATTCCGCAGATACCATGTGAAATCCGTCACAAACTGAGTCAGTTCCCGTCCCTGCATGACGATCTCTTCCAATAATCCCACACAGCCCAGAACATCCCTGTCCAGAACATGCCGCAACAGTCGGCTGAACACTTCCGTATCCACTGCACCCAGCACATCCAACACCTTATCATAGGTCAGCTCCTGTCCCAGATGAAAAGCAATACATTGATCCAGCAGGCTTAAAGCGTCACGCATGGAACCGTCCGCTGTTTTTGCAATGTACCGCAGCGCCTTTTCCTCCACCTGCACTTCCTCGGCACCGATCAGCTCCTTCATCCGGTCAGTGATCGTATCAATGGAAATCCTTTTAAAATCATATCTCTGGCAGCGGGACAAAATAGTCACAGGCAGCTTATGTACCTCTGTCGTTGCCAGGATAAAGATCACATAGGAGGGCGGCTCTTCCAAAGTCTTCAACAATGCGTTAAAAGCTCCTATGGAGAGCATATGCACCTCATCTATGATATAAACCTTGTATTTTCCCTCTGCGGGAGAGTATGACACCTCATCCACGATCTCACGGATATTATCCACACCATTGTTGGAAGCAGCATCGATCTCAATCACATTCATGCTTGCCCCCGCAGCAATCGCCCTACAGATACGGCATTCTCCGCAGGGGCCGTCCTCAGACGGATCTTCACAGTTCACGGTACGCGCAAAAATTTTGGCTACCGTGGTCTTTCCCGTTCCCCTTGTACCGGTAAACAGGTAGGCATGTCCGATACGGTTTGCCTTTAACTGATTTTTCAGGGTAGTCACTATATGATCCTGCCCCTTCACATCCGTGAAAGTATCCGGGCGGAACTTTCGGTATAATGCTGTGTATGACATTTGTGTCACCTTTCTCTTCCATTATCATTCCCGGCGCAGAATTTTCTCCAGAACTTAATCGCCAAAGGAAATCCCCAGCAACTTTGCCTCCTGCACAATGGTGGCATCCGGCTCGATCATCTTCAGCTTACCCGCCACATCCTCCAGAGGGACGCGGACAATCTCACGATTCTTGTATCCCACCATAAATCCATACTGGTTGTCCAGGATCAGCTTGCCTGCCTCGGCGCCCAGGCGGCTTGCAAAAACTCTGTCGTAGGGACAGGGGCTTCCGCCTCTCTGGGTATGGCCGGGAACCGTTACGCGGACTTCCCTGCCCGTCTTCTGCTGGATAGCTGCCGCCACCTCATAGGATACGGAAGGATAAGTCCTTTTCTCCAGTTTCTTCTTGTAATCCTTCTTGGACAGTTTCGCGTCCTCCTTGGAGATAGCTCCCTCCGCCACTGCGATAATGGTAAAACGACTGCCTCTCTTATCACGTTCCTCAATCTTATCCACTACTTTATCAATATCATAAGGAATCTCAGGAAGCAAAATGATATCCGCGCCTCCCGCCATGCCGGCATTCAGTGTCAGCCAGCCGACCTTATGTCCCATAACTTCCACGATAAATACGCGTCCGTGGGAAGCCGCCGTAGTGTGTATGCAGTCGATGGCCTCCGTGGCAATGTTCACCGCGCTCTGGAAACCGAATGTCATATCCGTACCCCAGAGGTCATTGTCGATGGTCTTAGGCAGGGTGATGATGTTCAGCCCTTCCTGTCTCAGCAGATTCGCCGTTTTATGTGTGCCGTTTCCTCCCAGGATCACCAGACAGTCCAGCTGCAGCTTATAATAATTCTGCTTCATTGCCTCCACTTTATTCAATCCGTTTTTATCCGGATCCTGTATGGTCTTAAAAGGAGTACGGGAGGTTCCGAGAATAGTGCCTCCCTTTGTCAGGATACCGGAAAAGTCTCTCCCGGTCAGCATCTGGAATCTGCTGTAGATCAATCCCCTATATCCATCCAGGAATCCATATATTTCAACATCTTCCTTACTGTAGTCCAGAGACTTTACCACACCTCGCATAGCCGCATTCAAAGCCTGGCAGTCACCGCCGCTGGTTAACATACCGATTCGTTTCATACACAATTCCTCCTCTTTTCTCACTGCACCTATTGTTACCGTTTTGTAATAAACCTATATATAGAATATTACCCTTTCTGAAATAAATTTGCAACTGTTAGAGGAAGTCTCACAAGAAAAATCTTTCCGCCTCTTGCAAAAACGGCCAAAATATTATAAAATACAATTTAGTCGTCTCAGGCAGCACAATGGAGATGTACCCAAGTGGCTGAAGGGTCCGGATTCGAAATCCGGTAGGTCGGCTTTGCCGGCGCATGGGTTCAAATCCCATCATCTCCGCTATTCACAACCCCGGCAGATACAGCGGTTCGCCAGAGCCCTTGTATTTGCCGGGGTTTTGTTTATGTCCTCTTTAAAACCATACGCCGCATTGCCCGCCTTTGTCATCCCTCCAAAAATAACTATGCTGCCCTGTATATCCGCCGGACGGCCATATGGCATTTTCTTGTTTTTTACATCCGGTTTGCTATAATGTTCTTATCCGCATATGGAAACGCAGCTTAAAAGCTGCGTTTGGAAAAGAGGAAATATGAAAAGAGACAAAATGTCACATAGATCAAATATGTTTTTTCTAATCGGATTCCTTGGCCTTATACTGACAGCCTGTGGAGATGCGGAGACCCCGGCCTTGCGGCAGGACTCCGATTCTCAACAGAGTATTATTTCCGCGGAGAACAATGCTTCCCAACAAAATGACATCCCCCGCCAAAACAATACCATACAGCAGAACTCTTTTTCTCAGCAAAGCGATGCTTCCCGGCAAAGCACCGCGCTGCCGTCGCACGGCACGCCTCAGGCACAGGAAGACAATTCCACATCCCGGCAGTCCGACAGCTCACCGCAGGTTCCCGCCGATACGGAGCCCTATCCAAAGATCACTCTGGTCATGGTGGGAGATATCCTGCTCCATACTCCGGTAGCGGAAAGCGGTCTGCGGGAAGACGGCAGCTATGATTTTTCCGCTGTTTTCGCCCACACAAGGGAGGCGATCTCCTCCGCCGACCTGGCGCTGGTCAATCAGGAGGTGATCCTGGGCGGCACAGAGCTGGGCATCTCCGGTTATCCTGCCTTCAATGCTCCCTATGAGCTTGGTGACGCCCTGGCCGATACCGGATTTGATGTGGTGCTTCATGCCACAAACCATGCTCTGGACAAAGGCGCTAAAGGAATCACAAACTGCCTCTCCTTCTGGGAGAACAGCCATCCCGACATGGAAATTCTGGGCATTCACGACAGTGCGGAGGATCAGAACAAAATCTATATTTATGAACAGGACGGCATCCGGATCGCCATCTTAAATTACACCTACGGCACCAACGGGATTCCTTTGCCCCAGGGAATGGATTACGCTGTGGATCTGATGGATGACCGTGACCGAATGGCGGAGGATCTCCGGTTGGCGGAAGAACTGGCTGACTTCACGATCGTATGCCCCCACTGGGGAACGGAATACCGCCTGACCCCGGATGCAGGCCAGGAATCACTGGCACAGTTCTTTTGGGAGAACGGCGCCGACCTGGTGCTGGGGACCCATCCCCATGTCATAGAGCCTGTCGCATGGGTTACGGAGGAAGGCATTCAAACCTGTGACCTGACCGAACGTGAGACGGATCAGGGCGTCTCCCTGACAGGAACCGATCTTCCGGACGGTATGCTGGTCTATTTCTCTCTGGGAAATTTTGTGAACTGGACCTCCGGTACCGGAGAGGGAGTGGCGAACCGCATGGTTGGGGGGATGGCCAAAGTCACCCTGGGACTTGATGAAGACGGCACCGTCTCTGTTAAAGAGTATGGCGTGGAGCCTCTGATCTGTCATGTGGAAGACGGTCAGGACGGCGTCACGGTATATCCCTTCTCCGATTACTCGGAAAGGCTGGCGGAAAAAAATGCCATCCGGTTACAGGACGGCAATTTTTCTCTGCAATATTGTCTCGATCTGTTAGAGCGGGTATGGTGAAGCATCTCCCGCTGTTTTCAGTTCCCGATAGTGCCCCACTGCGAATATTCATCCGCTTTCCGCACAAACATAAGCCCGAAGGTTCCTATACCGCAGTTGCTGGAAACAGTGGCGGAAGCTTTCTGGAGGATGATCCTCTCAAATTTAATGTATTGCTCCACCTCCGCCAGCACCTCATCAATCTGGCGGACCGTACATCCCGCATAAGTGAGGAACAGGATACGACTGTCAATCTGTTTCGGATGATGAAACAGCTTCTTCACATATCGCTTATTCACCTGCCGCGTATTACCCGCTTCAATCCTCCAGAGCCTCAGCTTATTCCGGGATATGGACATGGACAGAACCGGATGCAGCTTCAGAATGGTACAGAGCCGGTTCACCACGCCGCTCACCTTTCCGTTGCGTGCCAGAGTCTCTGTACCGGGTACCAGAAAATTGGAGAATACGCGGCTCTTAAATTTCTCCAGCGCCTCACAGATTTCTTCCACGCTCTTTCCCTTCTCGGCGAGGGCGGCGGCATACAGGACCATCAGGCCATGACCGCTGCTGATATGACAGGAATCCACCACCGTCACATTGTCAAAGCTCCTGCTGGCCTGGGTCGCATTGGAATAAGCGCCGCTCAGATCAGCGGTGGCCGTAATGTGGATCACATGCTCTGCCTTTGCCAGGGCATGTGCAAAGAAATACTCATACTCCGCAGGATCTGCCGTGGAAGAATGGGCATAATTTCCCTCCGTTCTCAGATAGGCAAGAAGGCTGTCCGATGAAATCTCGGATATATCGCAGAACCGCCCCTCTTTCGTGTGAACATAGGTGTACATCAGGTCGATCTGATACAGGTCAAGCAGATCCTGAGGCAGATCACAGATACAGTCTGCAGTGATGGCCGTCTTGCGCTTTCTGGCGGTATTGACCCGGCTCACCACATCCATTTCTTCTTCGGCAGGAATCTCCTCCGCAGCGTACTCGATCAGCTCCTGAGGCAGGTATTTTACCAGACTGGCCTCCAGAAGAGCGGCACTGATGGGCTTTGCCAGATAGCCGTCGAATCCCATGTTCCGATACACCTGTTCCGCGTTGGACATGACATTGGCCGTCAGGGCGATGACCGGCGTCTTCCGACAGAAGCCTCTGGTCTGGCTCCTGACTGCCTTCATGACAGCTTCACCGTCCATATCCGGCATCACATGATCCATCAGAATCGCATGATAAAAATTCTCGGCCGTCTTTTTCAGGCATTCTTTACCGCTTTCCGCCGTGTCCACCTGCATCCTGGTATCCCGCAGCAGCTTGACCGCTACCATAAGGTTCATGGAATTGTCGTCCACCACCAGTATCCTGGCATCAGGCGCAACAAAGCTCTGCATGTATTTTTCCCGTTGACCGGGCTGTTTCTGAGCGGCAAAATTGATGACACCGATGGGGCGGGTATTTACGATCCTCTGTCTCAGTTCTATGGTAAATATGGATCCCTTATGATACACGCTGTCCACGGAGATGGTACCTCCCATCATCTCCATAAGCTGCCTCGAAATGGTAAGTCCCAGACCGGTCCCCTCAATATTGCGGTTTTCCTTCTCATCCACACGCTTGAAGGAGCTGAAAAGATTGTCCAGGTCGTCTTTTCGGATCCCCTTTCCGGTGTCCTCCACAGAAATCCGCAGAAGGATCATATCCGGACCCACACGCTCACTCTTGGCGATCAGTGTAACAGAACCGGTCTCCGTATACTTCACCGCATTGGTCAGCATATTGGACACCACCTGCTTGATCCGCACTTCGTCACCATACAGCATGGAGGGGAGTTCCGGATCAATGTCAACCTTGAATTCCAGATCCTTCTGGTGCGCCCGGATCCAGATCAGATTCACCAGATCGCTGAACATGGAACTGATCTCATACTGCCTGGGCAGGATCTCCAGTTTACCGGATTCCAGTTTTGACAGATCCAGGATATCATTTATAATGGTCAGCAGCATTTTACTGGCATTCTGGATATTGATGGCGTTCTCGGCGATCTCGTCAGAGATATCTTCCCGCAGCGTCATCTCATTCAGACCGATGATGGTGTTAATGGGCGTCCGGATCTCATGGCTCATGTTGGCAAAAAAGGCATCCTTCGAGCGGGCGATCTGCTCGATCTCCTCCTTTTGCTTTTCCGCAAGCTTTTTCTCCCTGTCATAAGTTTTCGTCTGAACCTTCATCATAATGCCGATAAAGCAGCTTACGCATACCAGTGTCACATAGGAGTCTGCAAAACTGTAAGAACGTTCCACCTCCGACACCATACCAGGACGGAAATAAGCCAATACATAAGTACCTAAATAGACGGCGGCGGTAAGCAGTAAAGCCACCCAGAAATCCTTACCCCGAAGCAACAGAAAAATATACACCTGGCCCAGAACAAACCAGATCGGCGTACCGCTGTTCACGCCGCCGCTCAGGATAAAAAGCATGGGAAACAGAATAAGGTTGGAGACAAGGATGAGCAGCCATGACGCGAATCTGACCTTGCGGTATCTCACAGCGATATGCAAAGACAGTCCGGAAACAATACACAGGGGAATGAGCGCATCCAGCACCTCATGATCGGCTCCCACCAGTACTCCCCCCGTGCCAAGCACAGCCGCCGCGAATGCCAGAAGAAATACGATCCGCATGAGCTTCTCCTGAAAATCAAGCTGCTCCGTCAGAATGTTTTTTATATAATAGCGTATCCTCTTGATCATATAATCACACACCTGACCTTTCTGATTCCCACTGTTCCAACAGGTCGGAAGCTCCCAGGAAATCGAAATCGGAGGTTTTCTCCTTGATCTCTTCCGTCAGCTTTGTGAGGGGCCCCCCCTGATATTGACACTTTGCCAAGCGATCCAGGATCTCATCAAGCCCTTCGCTCTCAAAGTCCGCCAGCTTCTCCTTCAGCCGCTCCGTCAGCTCTGTCAGACTGTGCCCGTCTGCACTCCGGGAATCCGTTGCGGCTTCCTCCGACTGCCCATTGGCCCGCATGCCGTCCGACTGTCCCGAAATCGGTTCTTCCCCCGGCGGATCCCCGGTCTGCTCATCCTCTGACTGCCTCCGAATCCTCTCATTCCCGGACTCCCCGGAAGCCGTTCCGTCCGTCTGTGACACTGCCTTCTGCCCCGCTGTCGAAGCGCTGCCGGAATTCTTTTCAGGGTATACAAAAGTATTTTTCCCCAGCGCTTCCAGTAACTGATCATGCATTTCCATCATCTTTTCATGATTTTCCAAAACATATGAGATGCTGTTTCCCTTGCCCGCCATTTCCAGATTCAGCGCCAGATCTGCGAGTTCCATGGCGCCGATCCCTTTGGAATTACTTTTCAGCGCATGAACCATGATCACATAATTTTTCCAGTCCTGCTCCTTAAAATACTGACTAAGCCGGCTTCTGCGCTTCGGGCCCTCATCGTGATATATCCGGATGATCTCGCGGAGCCCTTCCCTGTCACCGCAATATGAGATCCCCTGCTCCATATTGATTCCCGCACGTCTTAAAAACGCCAATGCCTTCTCTTCCGTCTCCTCCGCCAACAAAGCGGCGTCCCGGGCATCCTGCGCGGAAGCGTCTGCCCCCGAACCATGGGGAGTGCCCTTTCTATCCGGCTGTTCCGTACCCGCCATGTCATGTTCCGGAGCATCGTCCTCCACCACAATCTGCTTCTGTACGGGAATATAGCGCCTCAGCATTCGTTCCAGCACGCTCAGTTCTATGGGTTTGGCAATAAAATCATCAAATCCCTCCGCCAGAAACATCTCCCTCGCGCCGCCTATGGCATTTGCGGTAAACGCAATAACGGGAAGCGCCTGAAAATAAGGTCCCGGCTTCCGTCGGATCTTATGGAGTGTTTCCACGCCGTCCATCTCCGGCATCATATGATCGAGGAACACACAGTCGTAGGCAGTCTTTTCCAGCTTTTCCAGTGCTTCCATGCCGCCCCCCGCCATGCTGACTTTCATCTGATAAGGCAGAAGCAGTCTGGCCATTACTTTCAGATTCATGGCATTGTCATCCACCACAAGGACGGATGCCTCAGGTGCAATAAAGCGCTTGTGAAAACTGATATGCTGTTCGTCATTTTGAACGATCCTCTGTCCGTTGAACACCGCCGCGATGGACAGTACGGTAAATGGTTTATAAATACGAAGCATATTGCCCCGCACCATGGTTTCCTGCCCATAGTCCAGCAGCACCACCACGGTATGCTCCTCCGCCAGCTTCTCAAAATAGCATCTGTCCTCACAGTATTCTTCCCACCCGATAAAAATATGGGAATAATCCTCATAATCCGCGCGCCGTTTTAATTCAGGCAGATTGCGGCAGATCCGGAACAGAATACCGAACTGCTCCACAATATGACGGATACAGTTCTCATAGCCCTCCCTCACCACGGTATAATTGTATTTGTCCATATTGATATAGCAGGAGGCAAAAAGGTTCTTTTTATTCTTGATCGACACGATGGGAGTTTCATCCAGCACCTTCTGAGGAACGGTGAACTTGAATTCACTGCCGGTTCCGGGCACACTGTCCACGGCGATAAAGCCACCCATACTGCGCACCAACGCCTGGGTGATGGCCAGTCCCAGTCCGATGCCTCCCTCCTCCCTGTTCCGTTTCGAGTTGACCTGGCTGAAACAGGTAAAGATTTTCTCCATATCCCTGCGCTCAATGCCAATGCCGGAGTCCTTCACGCTGACCAGAAGGTTGATCCCATACTCTTCCTTCCTGCCTTTAATACTGAGAATAACGCCGCCTTCCCTGGTGAATTTGATGGCGTTTCCCAGCAGATTGATGATAATGCGGCGAAGCTTCTGCTCATCGCCCATGAGATTGCTGGGCAGATTGGCGTCACAGTCCACGATCAGTTCCAGATGCTTTCCGTTTTCCATGGTCAGCGCCATATTAATGATGTCGGTGATGGTAGATGTAATATTGTAGCTTTCCTCCGCCAGCTCCATCCTGCCGCTCTGTAATTCGGAAAAGTCAAGAATATTGCTGACTGTGGAGAGAAGGTTGCGCCCGGCGGTCTGAATATCAATGATATCCCGCCTCACATTAAGCGGAAGATCCTCCTGCAAAATAACTTCGCTCATTCCGCACACGGCATTGATGGGCGTTCGGATCTCATGGGAAACATTGACCAGAAAGTCATCCTTGCTCCGCTCCGCACTCTCCAGCTCGGAGATATTTTCCATTAATCTTTTATTTGCCTCCTGACGGTTACGAATACTGATCCATGTCACTGCCGAAACCGTATAGATCGAGAAAAATTCTATAAATACTCTGATAATATCGTGAGTGGAAGAAATCGGGATCGATCTGACTGCCAGTCCGTGATAGAGAAAGATAAAAGCCGGAATTCCAAGACCCATACAGATGATCTGGGGAATGGAGAAAATGCCTAACAGGACAACGACACCTGCCATAGTAGTAAGCATACTGGAGAAATTGTCCGTATTTAGGGCAAAAAGCACAAAATTAGTCCATACCATGCAGGATATGAATATGG
>JAIEKC010000183.1:3312-3762 GCA_029064505.1 Acetatifactor sp. | reverse complement strand
CGGCACCGTCAGATGTGTCTACGAGACAGATTCTTGTAGCAACGGCAGATACCGGTATGGAAGTGGCAGGCAGAAGATCCGGCGGGATTGACAGCGCGGAGGCTCCGACGCCCGGAGAAACGACGGGAAATGACAACGCGGAGGCTCCGACATCCGGAGAAGAGGCGGGAAACGACAATGCGGAGTCTCCGACGGCCAGGGAAACGGTCGGGAATGGCAATACGGGAGCCCGGATAGTCCGGGAAGCGGGAGAGGATGACACCGGTGCGGCGGACGGGGAGAGGCTTGGACTTCTGCTCCGGGAAGACGAACAGATCCGGGTGGAATACGATTGGAGCAAAAGCCTGGAAGCTCCGGTAAAGCAGGGGACGATGGTGGGAAGCATCCGCTATATCGTGGATGGAAGAGTCTATCTGACCGAAAATATCGTCACCACACAGAATGTGGAAC
>JAIEKC010000183.1:0-3302 GCA_029064505.1 Acetatifactor sp. | reverse complement strand
TGGAACAGATAGAGTTTGACTGGTGTCTGGAACAGATCCTCAGGCGGTTTCTGATAAGGAAATAGAATGTGACAAAAATACTGTAAAAAAATGCAATTCGTTCTTTGCGAGTTGCTTTTTTTGTGGTATACTCTTCTGGACAATATCATCATGGGGAGTATTGCGTTCCTGCGAACCGTGATGTTGAGTTGTTTGTATTTATATAATATAAATGGAGGACTGAAAGCATGAGTACTACTTCAAAAGCGAGTCAAAGAATTGCAGCTTTACTCGATGACAACAGTTTCGTTGAAATCGGCGGACTTGTGACGGCAAGGGCTACAGATTTCAATATGAAACCGGATGAAACTCCTTCTGACGGCTGTATTACCGGCTATGGAGTGATCAACGGTAATCTTGTGTATGTCTACAGTCAGGATGCTTCCGTTATGAACGGCAGTGTCGGCGAGATGCATGCTAAAAAGATTACAAATCTCTATGATCTGGCGATGAAGACGGGTGCGCCTGTTATCGGCCTGATCGATTCTGCGGGCCTGAGACTGCAGGAGGCCACCGATGCATTGAATGCGTTCGGGACAATTTATATGAAGCAGACGCTGGCTTCCGGTGTGATCCCCCAGATCACGGCGATCCTTGGAACCTGCGGCGGCGGACTTGCCCTGTTCCCCACTCTGACGGACTTTACTTTCATGGAGGAGAAGAGTGCGAAGCTGTTCGTAAATGCGCCTAACGCGCTGGACGGCAATGTGATCACCAAGTGTGATTCCTCTTCCGCGGCATTCCAGTCTGAGGAGAGCGGCATTGTGGATGTGGTGGGTGATGAGACCTCTATTTTCACGAAGATCAGAGAGCTGATCGATTTCCTGCCTTCCAACAATGCTGAGGGCAGCGATATGGTGGAATGCACGGATGATCTGAACCGTGTCAATGCCGAGCTGGCAGGCTGTGTGGGAGATACTTCCATTGCGCTGTCCATCCTGGCTGACAATAATGATTTCTATGAAGTAAAGACAGGCTATGCCAAAGATATGGTGACAGGTTTCCTGAAGCTGGACGGCGTTACCGTGGGCGCTGTGGCGAACCGCAGCGAGATCTGCGATGAGGAAGGCAAGGTTGCGGAGAAGATGGATGCCGTTCTTTCCGTGAAGGGCTGTGAGAAGGCGGCTGATTTTGTCTCCTTCTGTGATGCTTTCGACATTCCTCTGCTGACTCTGACCAATGTAAAAGGTTATGAGGCAACCCTGTGCTCCGAGAAGAATATTGCGAAGGCGGCTGCAAAGCTTACCTATGCATTTGCCAACGCCACCGTTCCCAAGGTGAACGTAGTCATCGGCAAGGCGCTGGGAACCGCGGCTATCGTTATGAATTCCAAGGCGGTGGGCGCTGATATTACCATGGCATGGCCCGATGCGGAGATCGGAACCATGGACGGCAGGCTGGCGGCAAAGATCATGTATGACGGCCAGGGTGCCGATGTGATCAATGAGAAGGCGGCGGAATATGATGCGCAGAAGCTCGGCGCAGGCAATGCTGCCCGGAGAGGATATGTGGATCAGATCGTAGAGGCCGCTGATACCAGAAAGTATGTGATCGGCGCTTTCGAGATGCTCTTTACCAAGAGCGAAGACCGTCCCGCTAAAAAGCACGGAACAGTATAGAAAGGGTGATTATAAAATGAAGAAATTTTTGACTTTGGTATGTATGATTGCCTGTATCTTCGGACTGACCGCCTGCGGAGAAGAGGAAAGCCTGTCAGCGTATGAGCAGGATAAACTGACTTACGCACAGCAGGTGGCTACGGTCAGGGTAGTGCCTTTCTTTGCGGCTTATATGGATGATGAGATGGCTTCCTCCCTCGATATATACACCCTGGACGAGATCACATATATCATGGGAAGTGAAGAGCAGATGAATATCACCGGTTATGTGGTGAAGAATGCTGTGGAATCATTTCACTCCGCCAAGGAGTCCATGGGTGATATAACGGAATACGGTGAGCCCACTGCCGAGATAAAGGACGATACGATCATTGTGGAGGTGCCGGTGAAGGGCGAGAAGAAGGATGCTGTGGTGGAAGTGATCCTTTCCAACGATATGTTCATGGACATTGAATCCGTATCTCTGAACCCTGTTTCCACCATGGGAGATCTGATAACGAAAGCGGCTCTCAACACTCTGATCGGTATGGGTACTGTATTTTGTGTATTGATCCTGATCTGCCTGATCATTTCCTGCTTCGGATTTATCCCCAGGATCCAGGCGAAACTGGCAAAGCAGAGGCCTGCGGAAGCGGCGGTGGAAACGGCAAAGAGTTCGTCCCGGGAATCGGTGGAAGAAGTTGTGGACGAGACAGACGACCTGGAACTGGTTGCGGTAATCGCTGCGGCAGTGGCAGCCTGCCAGGGTGCGGCTTCCACGGATGGATTTGTGGTGCGTTCTATCCGCAGAAGAGCCTAGAAATTCCAAATGGCTGTGCCGGCTCATTCGTCTGCATATTGAGAGATGCAGCAGAGCGGTACCGTGAAGGTATCGTGAAAAAGATTTCGATAAAGAAATAGAAAATGTGATCTGTAAGCCGTGAAGACGGTAGAATGGAGGATATTTAAATGAAAAATTATACTATTACCGTAAATGGAAACGTATATGATGTAACTGTAGAGGAAGGCGCGTCTGCAGGAGCTCCCGCAGCGGCAAAGGCTCCCGCGGCTCCCAAGGCTGCACCCAAGGCAGCTCCCGCAGCTGCGCCCAAGGCAGCCGGCGGCGCAGGCAGCGTGAAGATCGAGGCCGGCGCGGCAGGAAAGGTATTTAAGATCGAGAAGAAGGTGGGCGATGCCGTAAAGAAAGGCGATGCAGTGGTTATTGTGGAGGCAATGAAGATGGAGATCCCCGTTGTGGCTCCCCAGGACGGTACTGTTGCAAGTATTGACGTTTCTGTTGGCGATGCAGTGGAGGCAGGAGCAGTTCTGGCAACATTGAACTGATCTTGAGAGAAGCAAAACTGTATTGCAGATAAACAACAGGAGGTCAACAAATGGAATATATAGGTTCTACGCTGAGCAACCTGCTCCATCAGACGGCGTTTTTCAACCTCACATGGGGAAATTACGCCATGATAGCAGTTGCGTGCTTTTTCCTTTATCTGGCTATCCGGCATGAGTTTGAGCCTCTGCTCTTAACTCCCATAGCCTTCGGCATGCTGTTGGTCAATATTTATCCCGACATCATGCTCCATGCAGAAGACGCTGCCAACGGTGTGGGCGGTCTGCTGTATTATTTCTATAAATTAGACGAACTGGCAATCC
>JAIEKC010000182.1:0-3763 GCA_029064505.1 Acetatifactor sp. | reverse complement strand
GCCTATTATTGACTATAATGAAGGAGGAAGCCATGAGAAGAAAATATTGTTTTATTTCAGCCTTTTTCATAATGTGCATCATTTCAGCCTGCGGAAAAACGGAAATAAATTACAGCGAAATAACAGGCATGTCAAATGGCGAAAAAGAACAGAAATATATAGAATATCTAACAGATGAAATAAGAGAAGTGCTGGCGGGTTACGATGGCATAAATAATGTAGATATAGAAATCATTGGTGATACAGCTATTTGGAATGTCAATGTAAAAATAGATTATTCTGATTCATTGTTGGATGTAACTGAAATGAATCGGGGTATTGAAGAAGGTTTAATGAATTTTCTCCCAGAGGGAACGAATTTGTCTGTTACCGCAGAATAGTGTATTATTCCCTGGAACAGGGACAGGCTGCCATCTTCTGCCGCAATGGCTTTCATCAACGGCATTGACAGGACAAAGCGCAGACAGAGGTATGCAATGAAAAAAATCAGGCTTTTACGTGGAAATCTCATATTTTGTCTGACAGGGTTGCTTCTTGTTCCGGGACTTAAATGCTATTACCGTCAGGCGGATTGTGATTCCCTGTTGTGGATTCTTGCGCCCAC
The DNA here is from genome assembly GCA_029064505.1 of Acetatifactor sp. Lineage (GTDB taxonomy): Bacteria > Bacillota > Clostridia > Lachnospirales > Lachnospiraceae > Acetatifactor. Next base: position 3,159 of record JAIEKC010000182.1, on the reverse strand, counting down.
GGCCCGCTGGGTGGAATTTCTGAGCGGGATCTCCTTCACTTATATCTCCGGCGCAGGCTATGTGAATCATAGCCTGCGAATGGTGATCGCGGCATCGCATAGGAAGCCGGTTCTTGAAGCTTCCCGTCCGGATGCCCGTGCTGCTACAGGACGCAGGGTCATGCGTACATGGGCAAGGGGATTCGGCTGGATCGCCGCCAGTGCGTTCGTTTCGTGGCTGCTCATCGTTTTTGTCAACGGCCTGCGGATCATCATAGCTGTTTATCTTCCCATATATTTGGAGGATGCCGGTCTGATGGGAGGAATGCTGACTCAGAACAGGCTTCATACCATGATCGGGGTGGTGGTGTATTTTACTGCCCTGCTCACGATCTATCGCCTGGCCGGATGGTTTGTCCAGGGAGCGGTCAGGCCGGTTCGTACCCCGCTGTCTCTGCAGCGGAAATGCGCACCTCCTGTGTTCTGGTATTTAGCCTTTACTCTGGGGTTTCCGCCTTTGAACAGGATCGGACGTGCCGGTACAGGGGAATTTGCAGGAAAAAAGGCGGTGGCTGATATAGATGGCTGTCTTGTCCCCGGTGATTTCATTGAACTTCGTGTAAATCTCGGCTTCCGCAACAGGGTCAAGGGCAGCGGTAGGCTCATCCAGGACGATAAAGGGCGAGTCCTTGTACAGTGCGCGGGCAATGGCGATCTTCTGTGCCTGGTGTCCCGAGACGTTTACGCCGTCTTTGTCATAATCTTTCTTCAGATACGTTTCCAGTCCATTTGGCATTTTTGCCAGTCTTTCCTCAAATCCGGCCTTGTTCAGGGCATCTGTCACCCGGTCACTGTCATAAGCGGTCTTTGACGCAACATTTTCTCCAAGCTTCAGGGAAAAAAGCTTAAAGTCCTGAAACACAACGGAGAATAGAGACATATATTCACGGTAGTCATATTTGCGGATGTCAATGCCGTTGAGAAGGATTTCCCCCCTCCGTAGGGTCGTACAGGCGACAGATCAGCTAGTTTTTCCGCTTCCGTTCATGCCTGCCACAGCCGAGCGTTTCCCAATCTCAAATTTCATGTTGACATGGCGGAGTGCGTAATCGCTACTGCCGGGATACCGGAAGGAAACATTTTCCAGCCTAATCTCATATTGCTTTTCGGCCGTGGCCTTCACCGGTTCGCCGCCCTCAAACAGGAACGGCTCGTGATAGTCAAGGCAGTCCCGGACGGTGGAAATATCCAGGGATTGCTGGTACAGGGTATGAAATCCGTCCAGTATGCCCGATACCCATTCGGTAAAACCGCTTGCCGCCGTGAAATATAAGAGAAATTCCGCCACGCCGAGCCCGCCCCGGATCACGAGGTTAATGAGGTAGGCGTATGCGATGGCATTGCGCAGGAAGGTCAGGATCAGATCCGACACCTTTACTCATAAATATACGGCCTGGGCTTTCCGGTGGAATGCAGTATAAGCGTCCACTGTTTTATGGTACAGTTCTTTCAGCCAGGGACGCAGGTCAAAGATACGGATATCTTTCGCGTGACCCAGATCATGCGCACGACTGGGAATATAGTCCAGGCGTCTTATGTATTCCGCCGCCTCCTCACGGTGGCGATAGCCGTATCCATTGAGATAATTGCCAATGAAATAACCCACGAATGCGGTGGCCAGGGTCACCAGGATCAAAAAGGGCTAGTACATCGTTGCATTAATTCTTGAGTAATCAGCACTCGCTGTTCACGCCATCGCCGCGTTGTCGTCAGTCAACGATGCCACCGCATCGCCTCCTTCCTCCGCCTTACGCTGACGCAAACATCAAGCACTGATTTACTTTAAGATTAACGCAATGCTGTACTAGAGGGTTGTCAAAAGGCTGGCATAGATGAGAAAGCCCAGAAGGCTGGAGGTAAGCTCTGTCAGCGTGTCCCATATGGCCTCGGTTGCTGCAGAGTTGGAGTTGATGCATTCCCCGGATTTGGCCAGGGGTTTCTGAAAGCGGTCATCGGTCACATTGGGATAGGATGTGGTTGCGGCTTTTCTGTTCAGTAAAGTGACCACTTCACCGCGGACACTGATTCTTCCAAACCTGGTATTGGCTTTTACATAGGCGGATGATGCGGACACCAGCATGATGCCAAGGACAAAGCCAGCTATGATGCACAACAGTTCCGGAACGGGGGCATGTCTTTCCACCGCTGCCAGGATAGCGGGTGATATATACAGGTGGACAAAGTTTAACGCTACTGTAAGCGCTGCGGAAAGGAGGATGAGGAAATATAAAAAAGACGTAGCAATAACTTCCCATCACCGGTACGGAGTTATGCGGGTTTGCGAGTTTTCATCCTCAAAAAAGTGAAAAAAGTTCGTGACAATAACTTGACATCAGCGGGATATGGAGAACTCAATGGCAAAGATGATGTTGGAAACAATAAACAATATGATGATTGAGTTATACGCGAGTATGGCACAGGCTGAATTGGAAAAAAAGGAAAAGCGACAGCGTGAGGGAATCGAAGCAAAGAAAGCAAGAGGGGAATGGAGCGATTACGGTCGTCCTCGTGTAATGCCCCTAAACGAATTTGCTAAAAGGTATCAAGCGGTGGAGCGTGGGGAAAAAAGACCCTTTGAATTGATGAGAGAATTGCAGATGAACAAGGCAACTTTCTATCGGTACAAGGGATTGTTAAAGAAAGAGGTTGATTAAATGGCATCCTTACAGAGAAAAGAGAAAAGGAATGGCGAGGTCGTCTATCGTATACAAGTGTCATTATGGTATGACAAAGAGACTGGCAAACGTAAAGATAAGGTTATCACGTTCAAGCCTAATCAGAATGCTTCCATGAAACAGCAGGAAAAAGAAGCGAAAAAGTACGCTATCGAATGGGAAGACAAATTGAAGAATGGCGAAAGCTATGAGGGCGAGGAAATGTCCTTTGCAGACTTCGCCGAGAAGTGGTTAGAATCCCGAAAAGAAGAATTAGCATATTCTACATATATTGGTTATGTGCAGATTGTTAATAATAAGATTGTTCCGGCTCTCGGACAATATAAGGTGGCAAGGATAAAGCCGCCAGTGATTGAAGAATTTTATAAATCGTTGGTCGGCAACCTTGCAAATGGTTCAATCCAGAAAGTGAAGAATGTTTTAAGCGGTATGTTCCGTACTGCCG
>JAIEKC010000181.1:0-3925 GCA_029064505.1 Acetatifactor sp. | reverse complement strand
GCTCATATCGGGAAAACGCACTCCCAGCTCCTCAATATTCTCGCCGATCAGGGGATTGGGCGCAAAGACGGCAATCTGATCCCTGATCATCATCAGGTCTCCCGGATGAAAGGAAGAGTTGACGCCGCCTGCCGCGTTTGTGAGGAACAAAATCTCCGCTCCTATAAGCTTCATGAGCCGAATCGGAAGCACCACATCACTGATGGGATATCCCTCGTAATAATGCACTCTTCCCTTCATGCATACCACCGGAACCGTATCAATATACCCGAAGATGAACCGACCGGCATGTCCGGGCACTGTGGACACGGGAAATCCCTCTATCTCACTGTAGGGAATCTCCGTAACCACCTCGATCTGCTCCGCATAGTCACCCAGGCCGGATCCCAGCACCACAGCCACCCTGGGCTGAAAATCCGTCTTTTTTCTCACGTTTTCCAAGCAGTTGATCAGCTTCTCATAGACTTTGTTCATAACCGGTTCCTCCTGTCCCGTGCCTGCCTCATCCATACGTTATCGGAAAGATCATTTACGGCCGGACATCCATAACGCGCATGATCTTCCGTATACTGCACCGATCAGGCGACTCTGTTTTCCCTTGATTTCCGCCTGTAATAGTTTATTCCGTCGTCTTCATACCGGTACCGACTCTCAAAAATCGCTCAGCTTGATGACCACAAAGTCATCACATATTTCTATGCAGTTATCCTCCGGCCACATCGCCATACATGTGCTGTGCGCCAGCGCCTCCTCCATCCGGTCCGGCCGGAGCTGGGCATAATCCGCTCCCAAAATATGGAAAAATCCCAGAATGCGTCTTGTGCTCCAGTAATCCAGCGGTTCCACGTAAGTGTCATAGTCGAAGAATGAGCTTCCGATGATCTCTCCCTGAACACAGGCATTGTTTGGTTCAAACTCCAGATTTCCCACGACCGCCACCGGAAGATCCCACCGGTTCACCACCTGTAGCTTTCTGATCAGCTGCCGGGCGATGGCCACATCCTGCTCATAACGGCAGCGGTCCGTATAATACAATGCTCCCGTCATCCGGGCCTGTTCCAGACTTCCCGCCCCGCAGATCAGGATCAGCACAGCCGCGGCGCACAGTGCAGCCTTTTCCCCTGAAAATGCTGCCTGCCGCAACAGCACCATGTTCAGATATGCCAGAAATCCTGTCATAACAGGCAGTATCAGCTGTGACCGCACAACCGGTATCCCCCCTATGATGACCGTCATCAAAAAGGGCATCAGCATCACTGCCAGATACAGAAATATCATCGTCAGCAGACTGCCCGTCTTCTGCCCGCGGTGCCGCCATAATACCCGCAAAAACAGCAAAAAGGATGTGACGCAGAGCAGCCCGTAGGTCCAGTGGTAAAAGATGGAGTCAGCACCTGTAAGCACCTGCCTGATATGATGAAAGATATTCCTTACATTGTCGAAAAAAGCTCCCTCTCCCCACATGATCTGCTGCTGCAGATAATCGGAAGTACTGAAAAAGATCCCGGTGACCGCCATATTGATCACAAATGCCGTCAGAAACAGGACCACATAAGCACCGGCCTTTTTCCATGATTCCCCGGCGGAAACGGCCTTATCCCCGCCCAGCGCCGCCAGGCTTTGCAGAAGAAGTATCGATACCACTCCAAAGATATAGAGCACAACAAATATCTGATAGCCTGAAAAGGTGATGAACAGCAGTGCCGTCACGGCAATAAACAGAAAAATATGTCCCCTGCGCTTCCTGTTCTCCACCCACAGAAAAGAGAGATACAATGCCACCGCCGTGAGAACAAAGCACAGACAGATTTCCATGCTCTGAAGGGAAAAATAGAGCTGCTCCACAAGAATGGGATGGGAAACCCACAGCAGTCCTCCCAGCCCCCAGGCCCACAGTCCGCACCCGGTCTCCCCGCTCCTGTCTCCCACATAATCCCACAGCAGAAAGAAAGCCGCCACTGCCAAAGTGAGCATGATCAATGTCATTGCCCCCGCAAAATAAGGATTAAAAGTAGAATTGCCCAAAGCATATTTTAAGAACACAAGCCCCTGGCGCCCCGTTGCCAGCCAGCCGCCGTAAAAATCGCGCCCCAGATGGATCAGGTCTTCCGTGTCGATCCCGATCACATTGGAATTTAACTTCGCGCCATGCAGTAAAAACACAAACAGTCCGACCAAAAAGATATGACTGCGATATTTCCCGATACCACTCACGATATCCTTCTTTCTGTCATAATATTTCTCCGCACCGTTTTTCAAGCCAAAGTTCTCCTTAACAAGAATTCCATATATAACCAACCCCATTATACAAAAAAACATATTAAAAAGCAAATTATTTGTTTTATGGACAATAATATGTTACTATATGTAGTAGTATTTTTTGAATTACCATATAACACGGCACGAATGCAAGGATTAAGATCACTTTATGAGAAAGAATACACAGAATACATTTTTACAGCGTATCCCTTCACAGACATTGCTTACCGTCTGTTTTTTTGCCATGTATTTTATTTTAGGGCTCTCTCTTCTGTTCAGACAGCCCTTCGGCAATCCTCCGGACGAATTCAACCGATATCTGATCCCGCAGTATATTGCGGAACATGGTACGCTTCCCAACGGCTTTGAAGAGTCCATCCGTATCCCGGCTTACGGCTTTTCCTACGCTTTTCAGCCTATTCTGCCCTATATGATCCAGGGATATTCCATGCGTCTGGTGGGTTGCTTTACCCAGGACCCGGATCTTCTGTTTTATACCGCCCGTATGGTGGATTTTATTTTTGGTCTGGTCATGGCGGTATTCCTCCTGCTCCTGAGCAAAAAGTGGTTCCGGAACAGATCGCTGCAATGGCTCTTCTGTTTTCTCACCATGTTCATGCCCCAGAGCCTTTTCCTGCACACCTATGTCAATACGGATTCCTGCTGCATGATGTCCATTGCCATCATGCTCTATGGCCTGACATGCTGCCTGCAGGATCATTTCCGCTACCGGTCCTGCCTCGTAATGTCTGTCGGCATCATTTTGTGTGCCCTGTCCTATTACAATGCCTACGGTTTTATCTTAAGCTGTATCCTGCTTTTCATCGCCCACTTTCTGTCCCTGAGTGACGGAAAACCCCGTCTGGACTGGAAGCCTTTTATAAAAAAGGGGCTTTTTATCAGTGTGCTTGTCCTGCTGGGGATCGGCTGGTGGTTCATCAGAAGCTATATCCTTTATGACGGAGATTTCCTGGGACTTCGCACCAGGGATCTCTGCAGTGAGCTTTACGGCAATGAGGACATGAAAGCGGATGTCCGCATCACTTACCGGTCCATGGGGCACACCATACCTTCCATGCTGTTCCAGTCGGATTTTCTGGTGCTGTCGCTGAACAGTTTTATCTGTATGTTCGGTCCCATGGTCATCACCACGGCTCTGTGGATCTATCGTTTTTACAAATTGCTGTTCTTTGTGGGGCTACTGGGAATCATGATACCTTTGTCCCGTCCGGAGCACGGATCAGAGGGGATCCATTTCACAGACCGGACTGCTCTGAACCGGTTCTTCCATGTCAATATGGCGCTCTGTATGCTGATTCCTTTTGTTTTAAGCATCATTTATTCCTATGGCATAGACTATCAGCCCCAGGGAAGATATCTGATGCCCATACTGATACCTCTCTGTTACTATTGTGTCCGCGGACTGGAAAAGGGGATCCGAATGCTTTGTATACTCATTCCCCGCCTGCCCGTTTTGAACAGAAAATATAAAGAGCCCGTAAGCGGGGCCATCTCTGACCGTCTGCTCACAGGCCTTTGCTCATTGCTGATCCTGCTGATCACGGTTGCCGTCTGCATCACCATATACGGGTATGCATTCCCCTACTACAACGGATTGTAGGCCGGCACAAAAAACCGTATATTGCTGATTGGTGACACGGGAACC
>JAIEKC010000180.1:0-7206 GCA_029064505.1 Acetatifactor sp. | reverse complement strand
GGGAGCACCACAGGCTCCTTCTCGGTCTCGTCAAAATTGGGCATAAAGTCCACCACATCTTTGTCCAGATCTCCCAGAAAGGCTTCCTGAGTCACCTTCTGCAGCCTTGCCTCGGTGTAACGCATGGCAGCGGCGCCGTCACCCTCGATATTGCCGAAGTTGCCGTGTCCGTCCACCAGGGGCATACCCTTCTTGAAGTCCTGACTCATGACCACCAACGCGTCATAAATGGAACTGTCCCCGTGAGGATGGTATTTACCCATGGTATCGCCCACGATACGGGCGCTCTTTCTGTAAGGCCTGTCATAGCGGATGCCTAGCTCATGCATATCGTAAAGCGTCCTGCGCTGTACCGGCTTTAAGCCGTCCCTGACATCCGGAAGCGCTCTGGCAATGATAACACTCATCGCGTAGTCAATAAAGGATTTCTGCATCTCCTCAGAGTATTCTGTTTTGATGATTCTGTTGTCGTCCATTTTCCTGATACCTTTCCTAACCCGGACAAGCCGGAGCCAAATTTTGTCGTTTTGCGCAAGATTTCTCTGTTAAATTTAATTGTCAAATGCCTGAGTTGTACCGTTCGGAGCCTGGCAGATTCAGCGAGCGCCGTCTCTCTTCCATCTGCGATATACGGCTATGGCAGTGATAATGATGGAAAGAACCGTGATCACAATTGTCATTCCCACTCCCAGAAGCGGTACCAGTATTGAAAATACCGGCAGCCCGTGTCCCAGCTCGGCATCCGGGGGACTTGTGATGTATACATACTGCCACATCATGATATCCGCTCTTAAGCCGATGGGAACGGACAGCACAAGGAGAATCAGCTGTATGGGGATCATCCACAGCCACCGAAAAGGCGATCTCGATTTTCTTTTTGGTGACACCGGCTTAGTATGCCGGTGCTCCGTATCCGGATTGACACAACTGCTCATCTTACCCACCATAGCCTTCCGCAGCCGACAGGTCAGCGCAGGCATCACCCAATCATATAAGCTGCATTTTGCGCACTGTCCTGTATAGCGTATTTACAGGGAACCCTGCTGTAAGTATCTTTCCCATACCTGGGGAAATTTCTTTTTTACAAAGAGCGCATAGGAACAATCAGCGGTTTCCGCCATATTCTTTTCTTTCAAATACTCTATAAGCCTGGAATACCACCATTCCAACTGTCGTGCCGCCTTATCCTCGTATCTTCCTATTTTCATTTTCCCCTGTTTCACATACTCCATAAATAAATCGTATGCGTTTTCTACTTTAACGGCTCTTTTCACTGAAACAGGTTCCGCCGCCAGTCTCGCGCAGGGAATATTTTTAAAGGGAATCACCTTGCATTCATCTGCCTCAACCTCATAGATATATCCGCTGACACCTTCTGATACTTCTTTCAAAGCATTTGGATACAATTCATTGTATATCGGCACACTGCTGTCCTGTTCAAATCCATAGGGAAACCAGTAATAAGGTTTCTCAACGGCATTACACAGGTAAAATGCGGCAACAACGTCAATAGTGGTCATATATACATATGGCCGGTCATGGTCAGCCTGATTGGGCTTTAGAATTTTGACATCTGCAATATTGCTTCCGTGATACAAAGTCATGACAGATACTTCCTTCTTTCAAATTAAGTATTGCGATCCGCTCTGTAAAAAGCCCCTGCAACACAAATGCTGTATCTCTTCCTCATTTATATAAATTGCATTACTGCCACTTTCCATTTTTCTTAAATATAAGGACTCGATCACATCCATCTGTTCATTATTCAGACCATAATAATCATCCCACTGCACCTGTGATTCCTGATGGATTAAGAGTTGATTCCTGATAAAATTGATCATCATGAAGTCTCTTATGGGAAACTCACAGCTTCCGGAGAAACTCCTCCATATTCTCAGCCAGAATGCCGTGGGGATTCTTTTCATATTTCTCATAATGTCCGTATTCGCAATCCACCCATTCAACTGCCCCTGTCTGATTGTTTATCACTATTGTAATCAATCCTATGTCTGTATGAAATACGCCTATATACACACGCTGCCCAAAGTCGTTTCCTCCGGTCCACATGGAAAAATGGTCACGTATGTGTCTGGCTGAACTTTTCCTGCCTGTGCATGGCAATAATCGGATCTCTGTCCAGCCCTTGATCCCATTAAACCGGAACCAGGTATCAAAACGCTTATTTCCTATCGGAACAGTGAATCCGTTGTCCGGTATGTTCACGGTTCCGTCAACCGTTGGCGCATATACCCGGGAGTAGAAATTCCTCACATTTTCATTCAGCCGGAACCCCAGGAACATTTCGGCTTTCTCAAAGTCAGGCTCGACATTACCCTGACCGGCGGAAACATATTCCCGGATATTGATGTTTGCCTCACAAACTATTCCGGAGCGCGGATCCCTGTCGCATCCGTCTGAATAATATCTGAACATTTCACGGTAAATCGCATCCGCCCGTTCCATGTCCTTCTTTGCAAATGCACTGTCAGCATAACCGAGATCCGACAGCGGAGTCCCGCCCGGCAGCTTCTGCCATAATTTGGAAGCACAGGGGGCAAATTCCGCTAATGAAGTATTATAATAAAGTTCTTCTAATCTCTTACAGAGCATCGCAGCACACTTTGCTCCGTCATACTTCGGAGAATACGCAATACCTCTGTTTAACACGCCAAGAGTCTTGTTCAGATCAGCCGAAATAAATTCTAATTCAAGGAGAAGTTCATCCTCCGGATCCTCTAAGAAATACTGGTTTAACGTATCTTCAAAATTCTTTTCCAAATGAAATCCTGACAATTCAAGTAAGAGAGTTGCCCGCAAATCTTCCCACATATCGTATTCCTCCTCACTCATCCATCCGATTTTCATACTCTCTTTTCGCCAAAGCTCCTGTGGAGTATTATATTGAAAATTAACATAACAGATGCTTTTAAAATTCCGCTTCTGAAATACTGCTTTCAAACACCTATTCACCAATGTCGGCAAAGCCCCTTTGACCGGTTTTATGTCCATCGCCTTGTATGCACTTTGTATGTAAATTACCCAATTACAAACGACATTAATCCAGAGTGTCCGGATTGAGAATCACAGCTGCCGGCCTACTTTGAATAACGTCTTTTATAAGTTAATTGGTGAGCGACGTACTGCTAGTGTGCTGTACCGTTCATATTTCGCCAAATGACTTGCTTGAATTTCCATCTGCCAAGAGCTTTAGCTCTTGGGTGGCTCACTCAACGATGCCACCGCATCGCCGTCGAAATTTTGCCTTGCACTGGCACGAACCATGCGGCTCCAAAGTCCAATTCCTGGCTGGATGGAGCACTAGAGCATATTTGAAAAATCATACCCCGGTTTGCGCGCCCCAAGGAAAACATTTTTTCAAGCACAGGCCAGTGCTGGAAGCAAATTGTTTAATTTAGATTATACTATTACAGCTGTTTTTTATCATTCCCACCGTTTAAATTTACAAAATTTCAATGTACAAACAGTTTTCGCAGATCAATAAGGTGCCATTATTTTGAAACTGCTATACCAGTGCTCCATTCATTCAGAACATGAACCCTCAGATTGCTTATTTCATGCCATTGTCATGCAAAATTTCGTGACAGTTCGGTGACCTGTCTGAACTGTTACAGATTTCAGCAGTGCTGAAGTCACCCGGAAATTATAACCAATGCAATAATCGGGAACAGGCAGTTTGTAAGTTTGGATTCCGTTCGGATGAAGCACCGGCAGCTATGGCCATGATCACACATCCAGTTCCGCTTCCTGTGCATGCTTATAGATAAATGCCTTGCGGGGAGGAACCTCCGTGCCCATGAGCAGTTCCGTCACTTCGGAGGCCATGCGTGCATCTTCAATCTCCACCAGCTTCATACGGCGTGTTTCCGGATCAAGGGTAGTCTCCCAGAGCTGCTGCGCATCCATCTCACCGAGACCCTTATACCGCTGAAGGGTGAAAGGACCCTTGTGGCTCTTCCTGTACTTTTCCAAAGCCTTGTCATCGTAGAGATATTCCTCTTTTCCTTTGCTGGGCATGGCTTTGTACAGAGGCGGCATGGCAATGTAGACATGTCCCTCGAAGATCAGCTCCGGCATGAAACGGTAGAATAATGTGAGGAGCAGTGTGGAAATATGGGAACCGTCCACATCCGCATCCGCCATAATGATGATCTTATCGTAGCGAAGCTTTGAAATATCAAAGTCATTGCCGTATCCTTCCGAGAAGCCGCAGCCAAAAGCATTGATCATGGTCTTGATCTCCGCGTTGGCAAGCACTTTATCGATACTGGCCTTCTCCACATTCAATATCTTGCCGCGGATGGGAAGGATCGCCTGATACATCCTGTTTCTCGCCGTCTTGGCACTGCCTCCCGCGGAATCTCCCTCCACAATAAAGATCTCACATTTGGAGGGATCCTTGGACTCACAGTTTGCCAGCTTCCCATTGGAATCAAAGGAAAACTTCTGTTTGGTCAGCATATTGGTCTTGGCCCGCTCCTCCGTCTTACGGATCTTCGCCGCCTTCTCCGCACAGGAGATGATATTTTTCAGTGTCTCAAGATTGCGGTCAAAGAAACGGGTAATCTCCTCTCCCGTCACCTTGCTGACCACCTTTGACGCATCCTGATTGTCCAACTTGGTCTTGGTCTGTCCCTCAAACCGGGGATCCGGATGCTTGATGGACACCACTGCCGTCATGCCGTTACGCACGTCGGCTCCGGTAAAATTCACGTCCTTCTCTTTCAGAATTCCCAATTCACGGGCGTATGTGTTAATCACATTCGTGAACATGGTCTTAAAGCCGGTAAGATGTGTACCACCCTCGGAATTGTAGATATTATTGCAGAATCCCAGTACATTTTCGTGGAACTCATTGATATACTGCAGCGCCACCTCCACGGAGATTCCCTCGCTCTCTCCGCTGAAATAGATCACATCATGCAGGGCTTCCTGGGATTTATTCATATCCTTGATAAAACCTACTATGCCCTCCGGTTCATTGTAGGTGATCTTCTCCGGTGTTTCCTTCCGCTTGTCCTGAAAAATGATCGTCAGCCTGGGGTTCAGGTACGCCGTCTCATGGAGGCGGCTCTTCACGTCATCCTCCTTGAAACGCGTCTTGTCAAAAATGGTGTTATCCGGCAGGAAATTGATGGTGGTGCCCGATTCCCTGGTTTTTCCCATCACAGGCAGCAGACCGTCCACCAGTTCCACCACGGGATTCCCTCTCTCATAAGAATCTTCGTAAATAAATCCTCCCGTCTTAACCCGTACAGTCAGACGTGTGGAAAGCGCATTGACTACGGAAGAACCCACACCGTGCAGACCGCCGCTGGTCTTGTATGCGGAATTATCGAATTTTCCGCCTGCATGCAAAGTGGTAAATACCAGACGTTCCGCACTGATACCCTTTTCGTGCATTCCCACGGGGATGCCTCGTCCGTTATCGGACACGGTGGCGGAACCATCCGCCTCCAGGGTGACGGTTATGGTATCACAGAAACCCGCCAGATGCTCGTCCACAGAATTGTCCACGATCTCATATATTAAATGGTTCAGTCCCTTTGTGGAGACGCTTCCGATATACATACCGGGGCGCTTCCGCACCGCCTCCAGTCCTTCCAGCACTGTAATGCTGGAGGCATCATAATTATCCGTTTTCGCCATTGGATAAACACTCCTTACTGTTTACTTCCTCTTTCAATCACTATGTCGGATGTTCCGAACTTCCGTCCGGAATGTCTTGAAATCATCCCACCAATCTGCGCTCCTCACTTCACAGCCTGCTGCATCCCGTGGCCTCTACACCCAAATCCTGCCGCGACCCAGGAAAAACATTTTTCAAACACGCTCCGCTAAAAGTACAAATCCGACCATAATCATTACATAATTCAATACATGAAACATATTTTACCATAAATAATTCATTTTGTAAAAGGAAAACACAAAAGAATGTTCGATTCGAATGTTCGATTTTATCTGAGCGGATGCCTGATCATATCAGAATGGTATTGAGATAGTATTGGGATGGTATTGGGGATATATTTAGGGTATATTTAGGGTTAAATTTAGGATCATATTGTGCAAATTGCATGTATTATGCTATATTTTGCAGGATCACATATTGCTGAAAAAACAAAACAGTGTTTCTGTCATTCACATAACAGGTAACACTGATTTGTTTAAAATCACCAATACAGCTGCATGTATTTTGAGACTTCCTCATCTTCCAACGAAAATTTCTCCTTCACCTTGGCGGCAGTCTCATCAAAAGAAACCTTTAGTTCCTTACAGGTAGAGATGAGAGCATTCAGACCTTCTGCACGTCCTTTTGCGTGTCCTTCTGCATGGCCTTCTGATCTGGCCTCCTGGCGCTCCAACATGATCTGCCTGTCAAATGTATAATCCAGTGTCATTGCCTTTACCACCTCCCAACGATGCTCTGTCAGAAAACTCTTTAATATGTTTTTCTCTATGCAACGATCTATTGCCCTCTCGATCGCATCATCCAGATGGTCATACCCGCTTTCCCGGTGAAGTTCCCTGACCTGATTCACAAAAGTCATATACTCTTTTAACCAGGAGCATCTGTTGAGCAGTTCCTGGTTCTTCCCGCCGTTGATATTATACACTCTGCAGACCAGTACATCTTTGCGTTAATCTTGAAGTAAATCAGTGCTTGATGTTTGCGTCAGCGCAAGGCGGTGGAAGGAGGCGATGCGGTGGCATCGTTGACTGACACCAACGCAGCGATGGCGTGAACAGCGAGTGCTGATTACTCAAGAATTAATGCAACGATGTACTAGCTCAAGCTCCGGAGTACCCATATTTTTCTCAAAGGCATCGGACAATTTCAGGTCATACTGCTCCGGCTGATCTTCCTCACCGTTATAAAATACGGCAAAACGGGGTGTCGGAATCTTCACCAATGTCCGTCCATAGATACTGCGGTTTTGAACGAGCTGTCTCAGCATGGCGGAAAAGTAGATCAGACTCCTTACCGGCATATTGGGGCATACAGTGGACTGGTGCTCATAGATACTCAAGCTCATATCCAGAACAAATGCCGCATCATTCCTCACTGTCAGCGAGATCCCCTTGTCCAGATTGTGGAGCTCCACCATTTCCGGATCCGCGTATTCCGATCTGTTCACTGCATTGTAGAGCTGCAAAGCATTGTTCCTGTCCTCCATCAGCATACTGAAA
>JAIEKC010000018.1:0-5765 GCA_029064505.1 Acetatifactor sp. | reverse complement strand
AGAAGTCTGGAGGAAAACGAGCGCAAGCGTTACAAGCCCTGGCAGGGCGGTGTCTTCGGCGGACAGCTTGTGTTTGAGATCCGGGGAAGGACCTATCTGATCTCCAGGATATTCAAGGATAAGGAGGCAAACGACGAATTTGAGCTTCGGGACGCGAAGACCAATCTTCCCTCCCGAGACTACACTGCCAGGATCGGGGAGGAAATCTTTCAGATCAACAGGGAATCTTTCCTGCGGACAGTCTTCATCGGGCAGAGCCAGTGCGGGACTTCCCCCACGGACGACATCAACGCAAAGATCGGAAGGCTTGCGGATAACACAAATGATCTGAATCACTTCGAGGCGGCAAACGGGAAGCTTACGGAGATCCTGAATAAGCTCAATCCCAACCGCGTCTCCGGTTCCATCGCGAAACGGAGGGAAGAGATTGCCGGATATGAAAGGATCGTCAAAGGAGGGGAGGGAATCTCCCAGAGCATTGCGGAATATCAGAAATATCTTCACGGAGAAGAAGAGCGGTATGAGCTTCTGAACCGTCAGATGAAAGAGGCCGGGGAACAGCAGAAAACCGTTTCCCGACAGCAGATGGCGCTTGCCAGGAAATCGGAATGGGAAAGGCTCAGGAGAAATGCTGCCGGTAAAGCGGAAGAGAAAGAGAGGATCCGACAGAAATTCCCCGGAGAGATTCCCCCCATGGAGGATGTGAAACAGAAGATCGCGGAGTGCGTCGATCTGGAGAGAGCCCGGGAGAGGCTGTCCATGTATCAGTTTTCCGAAGAGGAAAAGGAAGAACTGGCATCCCTGGCGGATACCTTTGCGGAGGGCGTGCCTTCCGGGGAGGAACTTCAGGAGAAGATAAGGGAAGCGGTAACATTCAGAAAGGTAAGCCAGGAGTACAGCGCGGAGCAGCTGAGTCCCGGGGAGCAGGAAAGACTGGAAGAACTGGAAGATTATTTTGCGGAGGATACGGAATATGTGACTTCCATTGTGGGAAAATGGAACCACAGAAATACCAGGAAGGCCGCGCTGCCTTCGAAGCAGGCAGCCCTTATGGCGTTGAAGGCTTCCATGGAATCCGGGAGAGGGCAAGGGGCAGGAACGTTCCCCCCTCTTTTGATCATTGGTATCATCCTTACTGCGGCAGGTGTGCTTGCGGCAGCGGGTGCGTTTGCCGCGTGGGTTCTGTTTTCCGCAGCTGCAGTCTCTCCCGTGATCGGAATCCTCATTGCCGCGGTCGGCGCAGGGCTCGTCATGACAGGCTTATCCGCTAAGAGGAAAGGCGGGAAACGGGAGGATACGGGACTTTCTCCGGAGTATGAGAATCTGAGGCAGGCAATTGAGGAGGATCAGCTCTTTCTGGAGGAAACGGACGAACTGGTGGCGGACTATCTTGCGGCGCACGGGAAATATTTTGACGAGGATACGGTATCGGCCTCCCTGCAGGAGATCACCGCGGAATCCATGGAATATTCTTCGTTAAGAAAGAAAGCGCAGAAGTCTCTGGACAGTTCCGCGGCAGCGGATCTGGCAACCCTGAGAGATTCGATCCAGGTCTTTCTCGGCAGATACGGAGTCAGGCCGGCCGATGCAGGTTTTGCGGATGACCTGTACATGCTCAGGAGGAAAGCGGAAAGGTATCTGACATTATCGGAGAAGAAGGAGTGTTTTGAGAAAGCAGCGGAGGATCATGGGGCATGGAGGGAAAGCATTCTTTCCTTCCTGAGAGAATACCGTTATGAACCCTCCGATGATGTTTCCGCGCAGTGCGGCGATATCAGGGATCTGGTGGCTGCCTGGCAGGATGCCTTGAGGGCACTGGAAGAAGCGGAGAGAGAGCGGAAACAGTTTGAGGCGGAAAACAAGGTTTCCGTGTTGGCGGAAATGCAGACAGAGGAACCGCTTCCCACACTGGAAGAGCTGAACCGGAGGATCCAACAGTTGGCCGGAGAGCGGGAAGAAGTTCATAAAAAGATAGGCGGTTATAATAATATTCTTGAAAACCTTCAGGAGCAGTATGACGAGTGGGAAGAGAACTGCGGGAAGCTGAAAGAATTGAAAGAACTGCAATCCGTGGAACAGAGAAAGTATAAACACGTCCAGACCGCAAAGCGGAAGCTGGAGCTCGCAAAGGAAGCCATGACGGCGAAATACGCGGATCCCATCTTACAGGGATTCCGCAGATACTATGAAATGATCTCTGGCAGTGACGCGGATCGCTTTCATATTGATGCAAATACCACGGTCACGGTGGATGAACTGGGAAAGCAGCGGGAGGTAAATGCTCTCAGCTCCGGTTACAGGGATCTGATCGGGATCTGCCTCAGGATCGCCCTGGTGGATGCCATGTATCAGGAGGAAGAGCCGGTGCTCATCATGGATGATCCCTTTACCAATCTGGACGACGGAAAAGTCAGGGCGGGCAGGGAGTTCGTGGAAAAGCTGGGGGAAAAGCGCCAGATCATTTACTTTACCTGCAGCGCTTCCAGGGAATAAAGAATGTATCTTCGGGAACACAGGCTGAAGTGGCGGTATATGGTAAAACTTTGAATGATAATTATATGCGCATTTTATATGATCATCAGGATATAGATTTACAGACGGCGTATTTGCCTGACAGGGTTTAAAAAGGCTTACGCCTCATTCCTCCGCCTTGCATAAAAAGATTTATACTTCTACTGCAAATAAAGATGAAATCCATAATTTGATGTGAACAGATTTGATGAAATAAAAGATAAACCGCGCTGCGGTGACGGATGCGAAGCAGATGCTTAGGAGGGGCCTGCCCACATCCTTATGAACGAGAGGGCCGAACTGTTACGTTGGTTTTGAATAATTACAAATATTTCTTGACAGGACGGAGGAAGTAAAGTACAATCCAATTGTGTTACAAATGTAGAACAAAAAGCACAGGAGGGTGAATTAGGATGAAGATAATAGTGGAGGAGGTTAAGAATGAGCGCAAAGAGTTTTAAGATATCTGACGCTGAACTTGAGGTAATGAGAATACTATGGCGGGAGAAACAGGCCGTATCGTTTCATGATATCCGTACAGAGCTCAGCGATAAAATGGGTTGGGAGAAGTCAACAATTGCAACACTTTTAAGAAGGCTGCAGAAAAAAGGTGCTGTTTCGATCCGGGAAAAAGAGATCCACTATTATGAGCCGAACATAGCAAAAGAAGATTATGCCATGCAAAAGAAGAGAAGTCTGATAGACAAACTTTATGACGGCAGTACAAAGAATTTTGTTGCAGCGCTCTGTCAGAATGGGGAACTTACAGAAGCGGATATAGATGAACTAAAGACGTATTTTCAAATGGGGGATGGGAACAAATGACCGCTGTTGAAGAATATTCTGTAGAGATCATCAGGGTAATTCTTTCCATGACATTTACCGGTGGCATCATATCATTATTTCTATTTGCTTTAAAGCCGATCATAAAAGATAAACTGCCCAGGTCATTCCAATATTATATGTGGTTCTCGGCAGTGACAGCATGGATGCTGCCTGTATCAAAATTCATTGTGATCTCCGTACCGGATCACTCGGTAATGTCAATGAGAACGATTTATGATATTGCGCGGTGGATTTCTGATGCAGCATCTGAAAAGTCTGTTGATCTGGTATTTGCACTACAAAATGAGAACGGACAGAATATCCCGCAGATGACTTCTCTTCCGAGTATTGCGGTTATCTTATACATTCTTTGGCAGTCGGGAATGATATTGGTTCTTGGCTTTCATATGATATGCTATGTGTGTTATGTCCGAAAACTGGGCAGACACAATAAAAGCGCAGACAGGAAGGAAAGAGAGTTGTTGAATGGCCTGCTGGAAAGAAAAAGTACTCTGCGGTTCTATAAAAACCCAATCGTGGGAAAGCCAATTTTGATCGGCTTCTTCCGTCCTGCGGTTATATTACCCGATAAAGAATATGAGGATATGCAACTTCGTAATATTCTGATGCATGAGATTACACATTGGAAAAAACATGACATTTTTGTTAAGTGGCTGCTGATCCTTGTTGGAGCGATACGCTGGTTTGACCCGCTTTTTTATCTGGTGCGCCGGGAGATGAACAAGGCATGTGAATTAGCGTGTGATGAATCCGTCATAAAGAGGTTTGATGTGAACGAAATGCAACAGTACGGCGATACTTTGATAGCTGTTGCGGCTGATTCTGTAAGAAAGACGCCTCTTTCGTTAGCTATGTTTGAAGACAAAAAGAATCTGAAAGAAAGGTTAGGTGCTATTATGAAACACAGAAAGTATTCAAAAAGAACAGTCCTTGCAGCATGCATTATTCTGGTTACCTTTGTTTGCGTTGTTTTGGGGATCAGTACATTTCACCATATGGGAAATGAATACAGATATTCAAGCGCTGAATCCTGGGCACAGGTTCCAAAGGTTGTAAATTATATGAAAGAGATTGAAACGGTAAAAGTTATACGCAATTATGACAAAGAGAACATTGCGGCAGCATATGTGTATTTAAAGGATTTAGATGGTATGCTCTCTGATGCCTATATATTTCTTATGTGCTATGAAAAAAGACCTGATTCTGAATGGGAGAGTGGAGTGAAATCTCTTGTATCGGAAGAACTTGAACTGGATATTCAGAAAATTCACGTGGAGTATGCAGATTTCTGATCATTTGCTTCAAATGAAGAGTGAGTAAATGAGCCGAAATAGAAAAGAGATTACTCCGTATAATCCATCCATAGAAGAGCATGAGTCTGGGATTTCATTGTATGACGGTATGATTTCAGAGCCGTCAAAGAATGCAGTAATATTTTTGGACATAAAAGGGGGGATTGGACAACTTGGGAGGAATACGTGACAACCCACCGACCTTCTGGCTCATGCTATATTACGTTAAAAAGATATCGCTGCTGCCAAAGAACTCATTGTGGAGCTGAACAAACAGAAACGGATGGGGTGATAGTTAGCTATTGCCAGGGCGGTTGAAAAATATAGATTGAGTATGTATCCTGGAGTCTGTATTTTATCATTTTTGGATAAATACGTTAAAACTAAAAAGTGCTTGCATTCGAACCTTTCACAGGAGAAAGTGGAGGATACGGGGGCATTTCTGTATTAAAAAACGGCAAAGTCTTTTGTGGCTATGCCGTTTTTCATCTTTGGAACGCTTCTGTTTCAAGCGTTCTTGGAACATAGATTTATGTTCATCAATGGGTGGGGAATTGATAATCTCGATTCTGCGTGATCAAGCATTAGGGAACTTGCTTTCGACCCTTCCTGTGTTAAGGAAAATAGTTTTGAAAGCTGAAAAGGTACAGATCATGTTGACGAATGAGTATGATGTCAGTTAAAATAGAACAAAAAGAATATTATTTCCCGAACAGTTTCTTAAGTATGTAAAGCAGAAATATCGCAGAAAATTATAGCCTCTCGGAATTTCAAGAAGCAAAATCAGGCATTACTGTAAAAAGGCATTCGGAAAAGCGGGGGAATTGCCTAAAACGATTTCCGGGAAGCCGCTTAATAAGCGGACTGGAGATTCCGAGAGTATATTATGTAATGGAGGAAAAGAAAATGAAGAACAAAAAATGGAAAGAATTCGAAAAATGGACAGAAAAGTGTTTTTCAGTCATGGCAGGAATGCAGAATGACCGGGAATGCTGGGATAAGGCATTTCAGGTGCTGAAAGAGATTGTTTCCGCTGAAAGAAGCGCACAGCCGGAACGGATAATGGCTCCGTTTCATCTGGACGATGACACAGATTACGAATATGATGTTCAGGGA
>JAIEKC010000179.1:0-6774 GCA_029064505.1 Acetatifactor sp. | reverse complement strand
CAGTTATAAAGAGATAGGTTATGAGAGGAAGAATTCTTTCTTCTATCAGAGACCATAGAGCAATCAGAGACCGAAACATATCAGAATCCCAAAAAGGAACCCGCAATGGGTTCCTTTTTGGGATTCTATAGAAAATTATGTCAGCAAACTGACAGGGTCCGGCGCGCGAGCAGGGGAAGAGGAATCTTCTCTGCCCGATTGATGATCAATTGTTGAAAACAGGACGGCAGTTACCGGATCGGTTCCGAACCGTTATGTATGCTCAATAAGCGGAAGCTATCATATTAAGGACATGAGCGGCATAAGTGGAAAATGCCTGCCGGTTCCTTTTCAGCTCATCCGTCAATTCAAAGAAAAGTTCGCGGCTTTTATAATCTCTCTTAAAGAAAGGAAGGAACAGAAAATCCCACTGGGGCAGATAGCATGCCGTCTTACGGGTATAGCAGTTTGCCGCGGAGGCGGGTACGCGATGATTTTTGTCTACAAATCTGGCGACAGACTTATGGAGCGCCACATCTTCGGTGGGAAGATAATAGTAGTCCTGATAATTAGAGTAAAAGTATTTTAACTCTTCCTCATAAATGGGAACTTTGATACATGCCTCAAAGTCCTCCCCCCGGAAGTAGCAGCCGGCGGCGGAAGAAGACACCGGCCTTGGCAGCCTGTTTTCCAGAGAAAGCGTGATAAGCAGTTCTTTGCGTCTGTTTCCGCTCAGATCTTTATAAGAATTAGCCTGTACTTTTCTCGCTTTTAACGGTTCGTTGAACAGATCGTAATATGTCAGCATGGGAAGTGTTTCCAACATTCCCTTCAGATCATCCACATTGTGGAGCAACAGTGCATTTTCGGCAAATTCACTGGGATTTTTCACATAATCCTGGTAGATGCCGATCAATTCCCCGCCGGTGAATACATCCTTGCGGTCAATGCCCAGAAACTGTTCCAAAGTCTTTTGCTTACAGTTCGGAAGCTTGAGCAGATATTTGTAGGGAACGACCCTCTTATACAGATCGATGCCCTGAAAACCTTGAAAGTTATATGGCAGAGAGAGTTGTTCGCATTTCTGGGTAATGAAGGGCAGGTCAAAATTATTGCCGTTAAAGTGGACCAGGTAGCGGAAATATTTTGCAAAATCAAAGAATGATTTCAGAACCGCCGCTTCCTGGTCATAATTTTCCGCCAGCCACTGAATTGCATGCCAGTTTCCGTTCTGGTAATAGGCGCACCCGATCAGATACAGATAGGAGGAGCGTGCTGTAAAACCGGTGGTCTCAATATCTAAAAAAAGGATACGCTCCAGGGGCGCCAGCTTTTCCAAGGGATAGGAAATTTTAAAATTTTCAAAAGTTTCTCTCGAAATCCTCATTACTGCCTCCAAGTTGTCAAATAATAACGTAACTGTTCAGAACCCTGCTCTTCATAGTTATGATGATGCACAGAAATTATGCGTTCTGCATAATTTCGCGCACACCTATCTAGTGTACCGACACGTTTACATTTCGCCAAATGACTTGTCTGAATTTCCATCTGCCGTGTTGTCGTCGGTCAACGATGCCACCGCATCGACTCCCTCCTCCGCCTTGCAGACTGAAAATTTATCCAGCGTCATTTGTCTGAAAGTAAATGTGTCGGCACACTAGGTTTTCCGTGACTTTCGCTTACGCTTCACTCACAAAAGCACCTCGCGGAAGCACCTTCTGAACAGTTACATAATAACTATATCAATAATAGCACAATTTTTAATTTTGCAGTAGTATTTTCTATAAAAAAATAGTATATTTAAACTATCAGATATCGACAAGATAAAACAGTCCCGTAACGAAAGTGCGGTGTGCCCAAAGAGAGGCACATGAAGGGATTTCCGACGCGGGTGCGCCCGGAAGAACCTTTCAGAGCAGGGGCACTTGAGTGAGGAAACCGGAAAAAATTGCCATAAATGGCAATGAAATGGAAAGGACAACAGTTATGGCAAAATTTACGTTTGTGGGCGGTATTCATCCCTATGACGGGAAAGATCTGTCCAAGGATAAGCCGATCAGGGAGATTCTGCCCAAGGGTGAAGTGGTATACCCTTTGAGTCAGCATATCGGAGCGCCGGCACAGGCAATCGTGACCAAAGGGGAAAGAGTGCTGGCAGGACAGAAGATAGCGGAGAGCGGTGGCTTTGTATCGGCACCCATCTATGCTTCCGTCTCCGGCACGGTAAAGGCGGTCGAGCCAAGACGTGTCGTCACCGGAGATATGGTCATGAGCATTATTCTCGATAACGATACCCGGTATGAGAGCGTTCCCTTTGCTCCCAAGGCGCCTGTGGAGGATATGGGCAGGGAAGATATCCTCGGATGCATCCGTGAGGCGGGGATTGTGGGTATGGGCGGAGCAGGATTCCCCACCCATGTAAAGCTGTCACCCAGAGAACCGGAGAAAATAGAGTATGTGATCGCAAACTGTGCGGAGTGTGAACCTTATCTGACGTCCGACTACCGGAGGATGCTGGAGGAGCCGGAGAAGCTGATCGGAGGGCTTAAGATCCTGCTGAGGCTGTTTGAAAATGCCCATGGCATTCTGGCGGTGGAGGACAATAAGCCCGACTGCATCGAGCTGCTGAGGAAGCTGACAAAGGAAGAGTCCCGTATCAGTGTCAAAGCACTCAAGACCAAGTATCCCCAAGGGGCGGAGCGGCAGCTGGTCTTTGCCGCTACGGGAAGGAAGATCAATTCCACCATGCTTCCCGCGGATGTGGGGTGTGTTGTCAATAATGTGGATTCGATAGTGGCAGTGTACAGGGCGGTTGCGGAGGGGCGTCCCCTGATGGAGAGGATCGTCACGGTGACAGGTGACGCGGTGGCGAAGCCCCGGAATTTCCGCGTGCGCATCGGAACGAATTACAGTGAGCTGATCGAAGCGGCGGGGGGATTTAAAGTACAGCCGGAGAAGGTCGTCTGCGGCGGTCCCATGATGGGTTTTGCCATGTTTGACCTGAATGTGCCCACTACCAAGACATCCACCGCCTTGCTGGCATTGACGAAAGATGAGGTCTCCGCCATGGAGCCGGGGCCCTGTATCAACTGCGGCAGGTGTGTGGAGGTATGTCCGGGACGGGTGATCCCCAGCCGTCTTGCGGATTATGCCGAACACTTTGACGAGGAAGCCTTTCTGGAAAATAATGGGATGGAATGCTGCGAATGCGGCTGCTGCAGCTTTATCTGTCCCGCAAAGCGTCCGCTGACCCAGGAGATCAAATCCATGCGCAAGATTCAGCTTGCCAGGAAAAAGAAATAGATAGGCATGAAATGAATAAACAGAACTGGAATAGGAGAAGAGATAATGAGTGAACGAATGAAGGTATCATCCAATCCGCATATACGTTCCAAGGTGACTACCAACGGAATCATGCTGGCCGTGGTGGTTGCCCTGATGCCTGCCACCGGATTTGGAATCTACAATTTCGGTATAAGGGCGCTGGCTGTGATCCTTGTGACGATTGCCGGCACCGTATTGACGGAATTTCTATTTGGTCTGTATAAGAGGAAGACCACCATTTCAGATCTCTCTGCGGTGGTGACGGGGTTACTGCTTGCCCTGAACCTGCCGGTGACGATCCCGCTTTGGATGGCCGCTCTGGGCGGTGTGTTCGCCATTTTGGTGGTGAAGATGCTGTTCGGAGGGCTGGGGCAGAATTTTATGAATCCGGCGTTGGCCGCAAGATGCTTTCTGCTGATTTCCTTTCCCACGGCAATGACCGCTTTTGAGTGTGATGCGTATACCGGGGCAACACCGCTGGCCGCATTGAAGGCGGGAGAACAGGTAAATGTCATGAATATGATCCTGGGGCATACGGCGGGAACCATCGGAGAGACTTCCGTGATCGCGCTGGTGGCAGGCGCCTGCTTTCTGCTGGCTATGGGAGTGATCGATCTGAGGATCCCGGGGAGTTACATAGTTACTTTCGTATTGTTTGCCGGTATTTTCGGAGGACGGGGTTTTGATCCCGCCTATCTGTCCGCGCAGCTTGCAGGCGGTGGACTAATGCTGGGAGCGTTTTTCATGGCTACAGACTATGTGACGCGTCCCATTACCATAAAGGGACAGTATGTGTTCGGCATTTTTCTGGGCATTATGACGGGAATTTTCAGAATCTTCGGCCCCGGAGCGGAAGGCGTTTCCTATGCCATCATTCTGGGCAATCTTCTGGTTCCCTTGATTGAGAGAGTGACGAAACCGGTTGCCTTCGGCTATCAGAGAGGAGGTAAGCGGGCATGAGAGAGAAAAGTGACGTGAGGAATATGCTAAGGGAGGCAGGGATCCTTTTTGCCATTACCCTGTTGTCCGGTCTGCTGCTGGGGCTGGTATTTGAGGTGACAAAGGAGCCCAGGAGACTGCAGCAGGAGCGTGCCGTCAAAGAGGCGTGTATCGCGGTATTTCCGCAGGCGAAGGAAAAGGGAGTGGAGCTGACCTTTGAGGCTGTTGAGGCAGTGCCTTCCGCCGCGCTTCGGGAGGAACTGGCGCAGAATAGTGTTGAGATAGGAACTGTCTACAGCGCTTCTGATGCAGCCGGCTTTTACGGCTATGTGGTGGAGGCCGTCTCCGCCAAGGGTTACGGCGGTGATATCGTGCTCTATGTGGGCGTGGGTGCGGACGGAACCGTGAACGGCGTATCCATACTGGAGATCAATGAGACGGCAGGTCTGGGCATGGAGGCTCCCAATGTGCTGGTGCCGCAGTTTGCAGGACGGAAAGTTGACAGCTTTGTCTATACCAAGACGGGGGCGACACCGGGGAGCAATGAGGTGGACGCCATTTCATCGGCAACGATCACTACAAAAGCGGTTACGAATGCCGTGAACGGGGGACTGAAAACAGCCCTTGAACTGTTGGAGGGAGGTGCGGTCCATGAATAAGGCAGGCGAAAGACTTTACAACGGACTGGTGAAAGAGAATCCTACATTTGTCCTGATGCTGGGAATGTGTCCCACGCTTGCAGTTACTACATCCGCTGTAAACGGACTGGGAATGGGGCTGACGACCATGGTGGTCCTGGCACTGAGCAATCTGTTCATATCCCTGCTCCGCAAGGTGATCCCGAACAGAGTGCGCATTCCTGCGTTTATTGTTATCATAGCTTCCTTTGTGACTATCGTGCAGCTTTTGCTGGAGGCTTATCTGCCGGCATTGAATAAGTCGCTGGGAGTCTATATTCCTCTGATCGTGGTAAACTGTATCATATTGGGGCGTGCGGAGAGCTATGCGTATTCCAATCCGCCGATCTCTTCGCTGTTTGACGGTATCGGAATGGGACTGGGCTTTTCCTTTGCTTTGACCTGTATCGGTGCGTTTCGTGAGCTTTTGGGTGCGGGAAAGCTGTTTGGAGCTGCTCTGATGCCGGAGAGCTTTGAGCCGGTCAGGATCTTCGGGCAGGCTCCCGGAGCGTTCTTTGTATTGGCAATGCTGGTAGCCGTCCAGAACTGCATTAAAGGCAGAAGGAAAAAAGCGGGAAAACCTTATGAAAAGATTGGTTCCGGATGCAGTGAGGATTGCATGAATTGTTCCGACCAGGGATGCACCAGACGCTTTTACGACACCGGTGCGGCGGATGAAAAGAACGTGAGAAAACCTGTCGGAACGGCAGGGTCGAAGCCGGTTCCGGGGCAGCCCGATCGTGCGGCAAACATGAGGACGGAGAAGCCGGTTCAAAAGCAGACGGAAGATGAATTCGAACTTCTGGATTTGGATAAGGAGGAGAATTAAATGGATAACATAAAGGAATTGTCAGTCATCTTGATCAGCTCCTCTTTAGTCAGCAATGTGGTTCTGAGTCAGTTCCTGGGACTCTGTCCCTTTCTGGGAGTTTCCAGAAAGGTGAAGACTGCCGCAGGCATGGGAGGCGCGGTAATCTTTGTCATCACACTGGCAAGTTTTGTGGCAGGGGTCATCAATCAGTTTGTACTGATCAGATTCGATGTACAATATCTGGACACTATCGTATTCATTCTGGTCATTGCGGCATTGGTGCAGTTCGTGGAAATGTTCCTGCGTAAAGCCATGCCGGCTCTCTATGAGGCATTGGGCGTGTACCTGCCATTGATCACCACCAACTGCGCGGTGCTCGGCGTGGCGATCAATAACGAGCAGGCGGAATACGGTATTCTGACAGGCACGGTGAACGGATTTGCCACAGCGGTGGGATTTACGGTCTCCATTGTGATACTTGCCGGTATCCGGGAAAAGATCGAGTATAATGACGTCCCGAAATCTTTTCAGGGAATGCCCATCGTTCTATTAACCGCAGGTTTGATGGCGATAGCGTTTGTCGGGTTTTCAGGATTGTTATAAGTGTGTAAAGAATTTCTAAACTGTCAAAGTACGCCAGTTGAGAAATTCTAAGTTACACACGGAAGAATGCCGGGAGCAGGCATTCTTCTTACGGATCGTTTGTGCCGGCTGTGCCGGCATGACTGGAAGTGTGTAAAGAAGTCATTTCAGTGACAAGATGGAATAAACAGGAGGCTGACACATGAGCATAATTGGAATTTTGACTGCCGCTGCGGTAGTGGCGGTTGTGGGCATCTTTGTGGGTCTTTTCCTTGGAATTGCAGGCATTAAATTTAAAGTGCAGGTGGATGAGAAGGAGGAAGCTGTGCTGGCGGCCCTTCCCGGCAATAACTGTGGAGGATGCGGATATGCCGGATGTTCCGGTCTGGCTGCGGCCATTGCAAAGGGCGAGGCGCCTGTGAACGGCTGCCCCGTGGGCGGAGAATCTGTGGGAAAGCAGAT
>JAIEKC010000178.1:0-11031 GCA_029064505.1 Acetatifactor sp. | reverse complement strand
CAGCGCCACATGTGTATAAGATACATTGACAGTTCAGCCTCAGGCGGAATCGGATAATACCCGAACACTGCTGCCTCAGGCGGAATCGGATAATACCCGAACACTGCTGCCTCAGGCGGATCCGGATAATACCCGGAAGAAGGCAGCTTCCCTGCGGACAGGAGCCGGCGGGGAGGCGGGCAACTATGCGGAACCGGAGGTAAATCTTTATGCCGGCATACAAGATCACGGCCACTCCTATTTTGCCAACAGCCTGATCTACGGGGCTGATCTGGAAAATATCATGATCTATGGAAAGGGACTGATCACCGGCGGACATTTTGACGAAAAGACCGGTATTTTAGAATATATCCTTCAGGGCGGTGATCCAAAAGAGCCTCTGTACAGAAGTCACAGGGGACACCGGGGCACATGGTTCGGCAACAAAGGCATTGCCCTTGTGCGCTGCAAGAATGTGGTGTTCCGGGACTTTTCCGTCACCATAGGAGGGCATTTTGCCGTGATCACGGAAGGCTGCACCAATCTCTATGTGGACAATGTGCTCATAGACACCACAAGGGACGCTTTCGATATCGACTGCTGTCAGGATGTGACCGTGCGCCATACCACCTGCAACTCCCTGACGGACGACGGGCTGTGCCTGAAAGCTTCCTTTGGAGCGGGAATCTTTATGCCCACTCAGAACGTTTTGATCGAGGACTGTGTTGTCAGCGGCTACGATGCGGGAAGCGTCTACGCCGGGGAGTACACCAGGGACAAGCTTGTGGCCGAGGACCGCTGCGGTCCCACCGGCCGCGTGAAATTCGGCACGGAATCCACCTGCGGCTACCATCAGGTGACCATCCGCAGAGTGAGATTCGACCGTTCCAGAGGCTTCGCCCTGGAGGCGGTGGACTGTTCCTCCCTGACGGATGTGCTGTTCGAGGACTGCGTATTGGACAATGTATCCAGTTCCCCCATCTTCATCCGGGCCGGGGACCGGGGCAGATTCCCCGTCACCGGCATTGGCGCCGAAGATGATTTCCCCGCAGGCTCCGCCCGCGGCGGGAACGGCATGTCCGGGGCGGATGAGGTACGTCTGGAGAAAAGGGAATGGATCCTGCCCCGGCGGCAGGAATACCACAGCTACCCGCCCCGGCGTTATACCCCGCAATATAACCGTGAGCAGACCGTTACTGTGGACGGACATTCTTCCTTCAAGGTTGTGGATCAGGAAAATCCCACCGTCTGCAACCCCGTGAATCTCACCGATGACATTCCGGAGTCGGACAGGCCCCTGTATGCCAACGCCGTAGGCAGTGCGGACCTGGCCTCGGTAGAAAATATATGTATCCGGAACGTGGAGGTCACCAATGCGGATCCCCGATATCCCATTCTGCTGATGGGGCTGACGGATTCCCATTTAAAGAATATCACCCTGGAGAATATCGAGGTGGAATTCCGGGGCGGTCTCACCATGGAGCACGCCACGGAACAGCGGCAGCTGAACACGGACTGGAAATTTTCGCAATTCCATGCCAAAGAAAAGGTGCAGAGTCTTCCCTGGCTGGTGAATTCCTTCTTTCTAAAGAACGAGGGGCTGCTGCCAAGGGCGGACTGGGATCCTGACACGGAGAGCTGGCGGGATGATCCGTATAACGTCCCCGAGCTTCCCGAAGTATATCCGGAACCCAGCAACTGGGGTATCCTCCCCGCCTACGGCCTGTACGCGAGACATGTGGACGGCCTGACCCTGCGCAATATCCGGATCAGCTGCAAAGTGCCTGATGAGAGGCATGTCTGCGTTCTGGATGACGCGGCGGATATTCTGATAGACGGGCTGGAAGCGGATTTCGTTTTCTCCGGAAGACCTGCAGCCGATCCCCTTTCCTCCTGTGAGCCTTCCATGGACAAAAACACAGCGTCCCGGAAGGAACCGGCAGCAAAATGTGCCTCCTCCATAGAACCTGTTGCGGTGATCACGAATCATTTCCGCAGGCATACCAACACGGAAAACGTGCTGGAACAGCCCTATTTTACAACCACTGTGAAAAATCTGGAAATCCGCCGTCCCCTGTCGGTAAAGCACATAGAGATCCATGCACCGGCTCCCGGTACGCCCGCTGACAGTCTCTATCCCCATCCCACCGTGCCCTGCAGCGAGACCAGCTATGCTTTTAAAGTGGATACAGATGAGTATCCGCTGCCTCTGACAGTACACCGGCCTTATATCCGACCGGTGGGCATACAGAAAATACAGGCAGGAATGCCCTGCACCCTGGATCTGGAAATACGCTGTCCCGCCTCCGATGTCTCAGACACACCATATGACGGCATGATACACGGAGAGCAGTCCGACCTGTACCACAGCGTAAAGGGAAGGAAAACGAACCTGATGCTTTCCGTGGAAAACATGCCGAAAGGCGCCTCGCTGGATGCGGAGAACAGACAGTTCCACTGGCAGCCGGATATATCCCAGATCGGAGAACACGAGGTGATATTCATCGTCGATGACGGTGTTATACCGGAGAGAATGGCGGTCAGATTTGTCATTTTTTCTGCAGATGACAAATAAAGATATGAAAAGGAGCTGTCGGAAAATGCAATTTATACACAATATATTGTTATTCATACAAACAATCAAACAACATATTGAGTATATCGCATCATTTTCCGACAGCCTCTTTCATCCCTCGGTTATGTATATATTTGCACTGATCCCCTTTGTGATCTACATGTTCCCGCGAAGGCAGCCAAAATGAAAACTTCTTTTCTTCCTCTGAAAATACTCTTTATCGCCTGGCGGTTCCCATGTGCGCTTACAGCATCATCTTCCCCTCGATCCCTTCGAAAACAACTTCTTTCCTGCTGCCGTCCTTCAACTCTATCACCACAGGCCCGTAGCCGCCGCAGCCTTCCGGATCGGTGTACCGCACCACCTTTACGGGGAACAGTTCCTCCTCCGTAAACGCTTCATGGCTCTCTTTGGTGATGACCTGTGAGATCAGCACATAGGGCTCATAACCGTACTGCTTTTTACGGTCTGTGAAAGCATACAACACAATGGATCTCTCCGAGTCAGGGTTTGTGCCTGTGCTGTGGAGCAGTTTCAGCTCCTTCCAGCCGTCGTATACGGTCATTGCCATCTGTTTCTCATTGCCCAGAGCATCCCTGCCCTTTAAGATCACCGCCTTAGCTTTCCCTTCTGTCCTCTCCTCGATCTCCGTGCCGTTGTCCGGGAAACCGTAAGAACCCAGCGTCAGGGATATGGGCGCCCTGTGCAGACGCAGTTTATCCACACGGATGACACCGTAAGGCACGGCAAAGTCAGCCAGATTAACGGCCTGGATCCAATGGCCCTCCTTTTCCACGCTGTAATCAAAGAACTGTCTGCGATACAGCACTCCATCCTTCTCCCCATGCCAGAAAGTCACATTTCCCTTGGAGAACTGTCCGGTGGTGCCATCCCTCAGGACATACTGCTGTGCCTCCACATCCGCCGCAGGCGCGGATTCCCATGGATACTTTGTATTATAACAGAGCTTGGAATAATTCCACATGCCGTGTTCATCGCCAGCACGCTTTACCACTTTTCCCGTGCGCAGAATGGTCTCCCCGTTAGCCTGATGATTGGAGAAACAGAGGGCGGGACCGTCCAGTGCCGTGACCTTCACTTCCTTCTCCTCCAGACTCTCCCAGCTGCCGTTATTCTCCCTGGCCGTCCAGAAAGGATGATCCGCGGGCAGATGCAGGCACAGAAATGCCTTTCCCAGCCAGAAAGGAGACTCCGCACAGGAATAACTCTGTACCAGCGGTGAAAATTGCCCGTAGAAGCCCAGCGTGGGAATCCCTTTGTATAAAAAGTCCTCCCTGCCCAGAAACTGCATCAGGGAACCGGAGGATATGCGTCTCGCCAGCCCCGGATTGCATGTCCCGTGATGTAACAGCATATTTCCGTCAAAGGCGCTGGTAGCCGCATTACGGTAAATATTGCTGCGGCCCCACATATTGGTCCAGCCGTCCCTGTCAAAGAAATCACCGTAGGTCTCCATCAGCCGGTTGGAATGCTCTTCAAATTTCCGTGCCAGATAAGGTTCGTTCTCATAGCCGTACCAGAGATTCCATATGGGAGAATACATATTAAATGCCCAGCAGGAATAATAATCAAAGGCATGTCCGTCGCGATACCAGCCGTCTCCCACATAATAGTTCAGAATCGCCTGAGCATGATCCCGCATGATATCCCGGTCAATGGGATACCCTTCCATATTCAGGAACGCCATATCCAGCATATTGAACAGCCGCCAGTTCTGGGGTACGGTGTTCTCATGCGCATAGCTCTGCAAAAATTCCGCTATCGTATCCTTTTCCGCCTCGGTATAAGTGTCCCATATCTGTTCCCTGCTGACCCAGAGGCAGATCACCAGGGCGCAGGTCTCCACCGTCTGCTGAAAAGCCTTGAACGGATCCGCATGTCCCGTGATCTCCTGCTGATCCGCATAAGTTCCCACATAAAGGGGATCCCCCTTGGTGCAGACTCTGAGCACCTGCCTCTTATAATATTCCACCATGGAATACCCGCAGACCTCCAGCTCGGGAATATTCCGTATCACGGGAGCGGCGATGAAAAAGGTTCTGGTCAGTCCCTCAAATACCTCCGCCGTCCGCTGGGTCTTCTGAACCTCCTCGGATGCCTTGAGATGAGGGTAAGTGATCTCCGTCTCCTTCCGGGGCATGATCACAGGCTTTTCCATATCGTCTATATGCTGAAAAACTCCCTCCAGCAGATAGATTCCCGCTTCCAGCCAGCTCTCCCTTGTAAGCCCGGTGTAGGGGCTTAAGTCATGATCCAAAGTCTTCGGTACAAATTTTGTTCCCATATGCAGATCCCTTCCTTTCCGTTGTCTGTCCTCCGTCATTACACCTGACTGTCACAAAACATTTCCTCTGTTCCTCCCAAATCCTGCCTCATCCCTCTTCGGATCCGGGCCGTTTGCCCGGTCATCCGGCGCTGCCCGGCTGTGCCGTAGTGATTTGGTTTTCATTTTTGCCGCCTGCTGCGGGCAGAGTTCCTGAAAACATGGGCTTTGCTCGTCAAATTTGCCGCCTGTTGCGGGCAGAGACCCTGAAAATCATAGATTTTCAGGGTTCGCTTCGCTCGTCAAATGAGCAAATGAAAAACTGCTCGAGCAAGCTCGGCAGTTTTTCATTTACTCACTTGACTCTGCCCTTTGCGGACATTATACCACTCTTTTAATCTTATCACAATGGTATTTCAGGTATCCTGCAAAAATGGTATGATCTCTTCCATTGTCCAGTTTTTGGCGGGTAGGATCCTGGCTTTCCCGCCGATCATTTCTCTTATGATACGCAACTCCAGCCGCTGTCTGTGCCTGAAATGTGCCGTCATATCTTCGAAAGTACCATATCCGTATTTTTTCCCATGGGGTGAGCTGATCAGATACTCCAGCATCAGTGAATACCACATTTCATTTCCCTGGCTGTCGCAACGCTCTTTCCTTATGGTATTTATGATCTTCTCCAGATCATCACTGTACAGATACAGCAGGCGGAATTGTTCTTTGTCCACCCTTTCAAATAATTCATGATAGAACTCCACTATTTCTTCATCACTCAGTTGCTGAAACAGGATAAGCTCCTCCATGATGTTCTGAAAGAAGGAACACTCAAACAGATAACCTGTGCCGGAAAAATCGGAATACCTGGAAAAGATAATATCCTTCAGCTCCTGCAGGGATCTTCTGCCATTGTATATTTCGTACTTTTCCAAGTCCCTGTGAAAACCCGGAATATCCGTTATGATCCTCGTGTAAGTGACAATAAAATAATCCTTCTCCCGAACCGTATTCTTAAGGATCTCATCCCGGATCGCCTCATAACGGTTCAGCATCTGCTCATATTCTTCTTTTGTCATCCAGGTACACCATGCCAGATCCACCGGCGAATAGTCGCCCTCCCGGCACACATGATATTCCGGAATGGCTGCACCGATCCGCCCCGTCAACGTGGATTTTCCCATTCCCTGAATTCCTTCGATAAAAATGTTTCTCATATACTTTTTCTCCCGTCCGGCCCGGAATGTCCGCAAATGCGCATGCGTTTTCAGACGGATCCGCGCGCCGGGTACCCGTCAGACCGCTGACATATTTCATTTGGGTGCCGTGTGTATAGAAAGCACCCCGCAGCAGACTGCGGGGTCAACATTTCTCATCTGTCAGGAGCACAACCGCTGCTCCACTGCCCTGTATCGCGTACCCTCAAGAATCTTCTTCAGACACGCAAAGGGATCCAGTTCATTGGAAAGGACCATATTGCAGGTGTTGACGGAGAATCCACTGACAAGACCGACTCCAAGCTCATTTTCCCGCACCGGGATCGTATTGGTCCTGCTGTTCACATTCCAGAATACCAGTCTGGGCAGCTGATAGCCGCAGCGTGCGAAACGCTTCTTTATGGTGTCAAAGAGGGTATCCGTATCCTGTCCCCGCACTGCCGCGTCAAACTCCATGTCCGAGATGATCAGAACGGTCTGGGGAAACTCTGTCTGCCTCATAGATGTCCGTACCGCCGTCTGCAGGATCAGTTCAAAGGTAGCCTCTATGTTGGTATTGGTACAGTCGTTATGGGAAAGCGCCAGTTCCAGCTTCTCCCGCAATGTTCTGCACGCGGACAGATCCACGTACCCGGGTCTTCCGGAAAAGGTGATGAATCTGTTGTGGAATGCGCCCCTCATGCGCTCGGCGAAATAGATGCCAAGGGCATTGGAGACATGAAGCGCCGTGACGTTTCCTGTTCCCACCGGACACAGCATACTGCCGGAACCGTCCACCACGCAGAGCACATTCCGGGCTTCCGCTGCCGTGTCGGGCAGATTCCTCCACAACGCCTCCAGCGCCGCGTCCTCCTTCCCTACCCGCATACCCCATCCCTGGCGGGCAGTGTACTGGGAGACAATATCATGGGGCATCAACACCTCCGCATGCATCACTGCCTTATTATTCTGTACCTGCTCCAGATAGTCTTTCCTGCGGTCCTGATCATGAAGCATAAATGCCCTGCGGTACAGCACATTTGCCTTGGACGACACTTTTGTATAGTCGATCTCCTCCCACCGGCCGTCACTCATGTATACCTCCGTGACCTTCAGATATGCCCTCAGAGATACCAGCAGTTTTCTGTACTCCCTGGCGGTAATACCCATGCCCTGCTGTAATTTCGAAGCCAGTCTTCTGGTCTCCCCCGAAGAAGTATTTCCGCCGGGCAGCCACTTTGCGCAAAGGGAAACGGACTTTCCCTGCTCCATATTTTCCAGATCCGCCTCCAGCTGCTCCTCCAACACTGCCAGAACGCTTTCCTCCACCGGCGTATCCAACAGGCACAGCATATCATCAAAACGTCCGTACTCCGCCATAAGATCCACCAGATTGCGAATCATTTCAGGCATGGTCACGGCCAGATATCGGATGATAATGCGGAAGCTGCGTCTCTCTCCCAGTCCGCCTCTCACGTCCCTGAGATAGAACAGCCATTTCATGGCCAGTACCCTGTCCTCGTAGAATGCACGGATAAACCTGTCGATTATTTTCTTTTCACTCTCATTTCTCAGGGATGCAGCTGCAAAGTTCAGATCCACCAAGGCCTTTCCCGCAGTCTCATAGCCTGCCGCCCCGTTTTCCGTCCTTTTTTTGCGATCATCCAAAACAATCTGCAGCTGATCCATAAAACCATTTCCGCCCGCCGTTTTCCCATGATCCTCCAAACCGTTGAGCGCTCCTTCCGCACGGTCTTTTTCCTGTGCCCGCCTCATTTCGTCGCTTGAAATCTTTTCCGTCTTCTCTGCAAAATCTCTTCCATCCGCCTGCCTTGTACCTTCATTCCGGACAGTGCGCAGCTTTTCCGCAAGTCCCATAGTAACATCCCCCTGATATCTGTTGTCCGCTTAAGCTCTGTTCCTTATGAAACAGCCTTACCGGGGCGGGATTTGAACCCGCATTTGCCAATATATCCCATATATATCCATTTTTTGGTTGCTGTGAAAGTCTTTTGCAAGACTTGTTTTCCACAGTAAGGCTGCTTTGGATCGGAGAAAGACCGGAAGCCGCTGCCGAGACGGGACTCGAACCCGCGACCACGCACTCCACAGGTGAAATTGTATTGCTGTCAAGGCCTTTGTCAAGACCTATTTTTCCGCGCTCTACCCAGCTGAGCTACTGCGGCGGCAGCTTCCTTCTTTCCCTCACCGGGTACACCGTTTCCGATGTACTGATATCAAGATACCATATCCTGGAAAAAGAATCATTTCAAAAAAGTTGCGAACTGTTAAGTCATTTTCCAGCTCCACAGGGCAGTTTCCCTTCCTCAATCTGTACTCATATTCCATGTCATTCGTCAGGCTCCCACAGATACAGGCATCCGGGACTTCGGATCATTGCCCGGAGAAAATGAAAACGGTCGAAAACTCATATCGAGCCTTCGACCGTTTGGTTCAGATTAACGAGGATAAGACACTTGTTACAAAATACGTGTGCTCTGCCCTCCGCAATACATCTGTTTACTGATATCCTGCTGCCTCCGCCGTCTGAGTTTTGACATATGTCCAAAAGCAGGTTATACTGAACATAGTCTCTCAGGATCTCCCCTGCGCCTGCCTTTGCGGCCGATTTGTGTACAACCGGCAAAAATCTTCTCGCAAGATCAGACACAATGAAGTTCCGAGAGTCTGTAAACAGAAAGAGGAGGACAGATCATGAACTTTGAGGACTGTTTTCCCGTATGGGAGAAATTAAATACAGAGCAGAAAAAACGACTGCTTGACAGCCTGATGACTCGTCAGATAGAAAAAGGAACCATCATACACAACGACAGTATGGATTGTACCGGGCTTCTCCTGGTTAAGTCCGGCCAGCTCCGTGCCTGTATTCATTCCGACGAAGGACGGGAGATCACCATCTATCGTTTGTTCGACATGGATATCTGCCTGTTTTCCGCCTCCTGCATGATGCGCTCTATTCAATTTGAAATAACCATAGAAGCGGAAAAGAATACGGAGTTTTGGATCATTCCTGCCAAAATCTATAAGAGCCTCATGGAAGAATCCGCACCGGTAGCGAACTACACCACCGAGCTGATGGCTGCCCGTTTTTCCGAGGTGATGTGGCTGATCGAGCAGATCATGTGGAAAAGCCTTGATAAGCGTGTCGCCGCGTTTCTTCTGGAGGAAGCCTCCATTGAGGAAAGCAATGTGTTGAAGATCACCCATGAAACCATCGCAAACCACCTCGGCTCTCATCGTGAAGTCATCACCAGGATGCTTCGCTATTTTCAGAATGAGGGTATGGTGAAGCTCTCCCGAGGCATGATAACCATTCTGAACGCGAAAAAGCTGGAAGGGTGCTGACATATTTCATTTAGATGCCTGTGTGCATGGAAAAAACCATGCTTCAGACAACGAAACATGGTTTTCCGTCTCATAATCTATCCATGCCACAGTTCATAGACGCCTCCGTCAACGCACGGTCGTTCATCACTGCATCGTAGAATCGGAAACCTCCGGAGAAGTTGTAGGCTTCAAAGCCATTGCCCTCAAGAATGCGGCTGGCAATATAGCTGCGCAGGCCGCTTTGGCAGATGACATAGACAGGCTTACCCCTTTCCAGTTCATCCAGCCGGTCCCTGAGTTCATCAACAGGGATATTCGTAAATCCTTCTATGTGGCCCCGGCTGTATTCTGCCGTTGTCCGGACGTCCAACAGAGTCACGCTGCCGTCTTTGGGCAGCTCTCTTATGTCTTCCAAATGCCATTGTTTCAAAATGCCTTCGGCAATATTGTCGATCATAAAGCCTGCTATATTCACCGGGTCTTTGGCGGAAGAATACGGCGGCGCATAGGCAAGATCCAGGTCTTTCAGCTGTGTTGCCTTCAGACCGGCATGAATGGCGGTCGCCAGCACGTCGATACGCTTATCCACCCCTTCATAACCCACGATCTGAGCGCCCAGCAGCCGATAGGTTTCTTTCTCAAAGACCACCTTCATGGTCATAAGTTTTCCGCCGGGATAATACGCCGCATGGCTCATGGGAGACAGGATCACGGTGTCCACATCCAGCCCCGCCTTTTTGGCATTGGTTTCATTGATTCCCGTGGCGGCGGCAGTCATATCAAATATCCTGATCACGGAGCTTCCCTGAGAGCCCGCATAGCGGCTGTCGCCGCCACAGATATTATCCGCAATGATACGCCCCTGTTTATTGGCAGGTCCGGCAAGAGAAAGCAAAGTATCTTCCCCCGTGACAAAGTGTTTCACCTGCACCGCGTCGCCTGCGGCGTAAATGTCGGGTACGGAGGTCTCCATCCGGTCATTTACCACAATGCTGCCCTTGATGCCAAGCTCCAGGCCGGCCTCTTTCGCAAGGTGCGTATCCGGGGTAACGCCGATGGCCAGCACCACCATATCCGCATGCAGCGGTGCCGCATCTTTCAGCAGTACATCCACACCGTTATCCCTTTCCGTAAAACCTTCCACGGTATGGCCCAGGACAAGCTTCACTCCATGTTTACGCATTTGATTATGAATAAAGGATGCCATGTCTGCATCAAAGGGATTCATCAGCTGCTTCGGACGCTGAACAATGGTCACATCCATGCCAAGATGACGCAGATTCTCCGCCATCTCCAGACCAATGAAGCCGCCACCGGCCAGCAGGGCGGATTTCGGATGATGCTCTGCGATATAATCCTTGATGCGGAAGGTGTCTTCCACTGTGCGAAGGGTAAACAGCCTGTCGATTTCAACGCCGGGCAACTCTGGCCGGGCAGGTTTCGCGCCCGGGGAAAGGATCAGCCTGTCATAGTTTTCTTCAAATTCCTCGTTGGTTTTCAGATTTTTAACGGAAACGGTCTTGCGCTCCGGATGAATGGCAGTGACTTCATGATATACCTTCATATCCACATGAAAGCGGGTGAAAAAGCTTTCCGGTGTCTGCAGCGTCAGGCTTTCCGGATCGGTAATGGTGCCGCCGATATAGTAAGGC